>JBDMZA010000691.1:0-3223 GCA_039770155.1 Clostridiales bacterium | reverse complement strand
TTTAAATATTAATATTTTTTGCCTTGTAAAATATACTGAATATTTAATCTTTCAAAATCAGCAATAAACTTCTTTATATCATCTTTATTCATTGGTTTACTATAAATCAACTCATCATTTATCAATACATTTGCACCATTAACAAGCAAATAACCATCAAAACCAAAATTTAGTATTTCATCAACAATAAATGCATATGGTCTTCCACTTGCTATAAAAGCATAATTTCCACATTTTTGAAACTCCTTTATAGATTTCTTGACTCTATTAGTTATCCTATCAATTCCATTCATACAATCTAATAAAGTACCATCTATATCAAAAAAAGCTACTTTTTTCATTTTACTTCTCCTATTCCCATATTTTACTATAACTAAAACACATTGAATTTTATTGGTTTGTTCTTAAATAATTCTCATATCTATACTAACTACACTTTCTAAAATCATACATACCTCTAGGAATTATATCAACTAACATATTATCAATTTCTGAGCTATTATAAAAATATATCAGTTTGAAATCATTCATATGTATTCCTCCCAATAATTTACATTAAAATTCAATCCTTGCATTTTCTTTTTTACAATTAAAACATTTTTTGATAGTAAATCACCAAATTTCTTTTTTCTATTATTATACTATAAAATACAATTCCGTACCCCAAAATAATAACTAACTCAAATGCTTTGATTTTAGCTCTTCACCTCAATTTATATATCATGAATTCAAAAAAATGAATTGAGATAATACGAGGAACTTAGCTAAAATACACTTCATGAAACTGTTAAAAAATGTATAAGCTGTATTACTTTCTTGTATTATTCAATTTATTTTTATATAATTTTAATGATATCTAACTTTATTTGACTGGAGATGATAATTAATGGAAGTCTATGATGCTATTTACAAGAGAAGAACTGTAAGAAATTTTCAAGATAAAAAAATAGATTTTGATACTATAAAAAAACTTTTAAAGGCTGGATTGCAGGCACCAACAAATAATCATATGCGACAATGGGAATTTGTTGTTATTCAAGATAAAGAAAAAAGAAAAAAAATAATTGAAAAAATCAAAAAAAATGTATCTAAAGAAGATTCTATAAATATAGTTGATAATTGGGGATTAATTGATAATGATCAAAAAGAAATGTATATCGATGCTATTCCAAAACAATATACAATGTTATTAAATGCTGCTTGCTTAATTATACCTTTTTTTAGACAATCTAATTCATTATTAAAGCCAACATCTTTGTCTAATTTAAACTCATTTGCCTCAATCTGGTGTTGTATTGAGAATATTTTTATTGCTGCTGCCAGTGAAGACATATATGGTGTAACACGTATACCATTTGATGAAGAAATAAAACATATAAAATCAATCTTGAATGTTCCAGTTGGATATGAATTTCCATGTTATATAGCTATTGGATATCCTTTAAATGATACAATTAATTTCAAACAAAAAAAACATACTATAGATGAAAAAATACATCTGAATAATTGGTAAATATAATGGAATTTTTCTATCATTAATAATTATAAATTCCATTACCTTTTCATTATTTAACTCCAAAGTTTTTTCAATAATATCAAGTCCTATTCTATCAACTTCAAAGGGTTTAGTTGTATATTAAGATTGATGATGTAAAATATTCACTAGCTGACGGAATATTAGCTATAGATTTGGAAGCAGGAAATCATACAATAACAAAAGCAAGCAATAGTAATTTATATTATATTTCATTAAATTAAACTTTATTTATTTAGAATTAAAGAGATTAGTCATTTGGCTAATCTCTTTAATTTTTGACTCTTATATCTATAGGCAATCTTAGCCATTTTATTATGATCACGATGCCAATTAATGTCATCATTTATATTTCGATACATAACTTGGCTTGTTTCTTCTGAAGTTCTTATTTCTCCTGATTTTACAATGCAATAAAAAAGTATATGGCATGATGTATGAGGAGAATCAAAATCTCCTGGTAATCTTCCTATAACATCAATCACATCATTAACTTCAACATTTAGTCCAGTTTCTTCCTTAACTTCTCTTTTTATTGATTCTCTTGGCAACTCATTTACTTCAGCCCATCCACATGGAAGAGACCATAAATTGTCATCAGTCCTTTTAACAAGAAGAATCTTCCCACTATCATCAAAAATTGCTGCATCTGTTCCTAGCTTAGGTGTAATATGACCAAGTTCATTTTTAAATCTCTCTGTGATAACTTCCTCAGTAATATTAACCATTTCACTATATTCTCTATTAGCAATCTTTAAGAGTTTATTATATCTTTCAACATCATAATGATCTTTTGCATAATAAAGACCATTTTTGGCAATTGACCTGATTTCTTCCAATAACTTAAGCATTAATTTTTAGCCTCCAAATATTATCAATAAAATAATCTGAATTATATTTTTATAAATTATTATTCTTAGCTTCCTCATATAAATTCTATTTTTATTAATATTGTTTTATAATAAAACTAACATAATAAATAAAATACATATATTATATTAGTTTCAAATCATCTGTATGTACTTGTTTTATTGGATTTTCATCCCTTATATTTTCAAATTTTGCTTTATTATCCCAATAATTTTTAATTGAGTTTTCCATTAATCTACTCCTTCTAAAAAATTCAATATATCATTTAGTGAATTTAGAGTATATAGTTGTTCAAAATTTTTGTTTGCACAATTCCTATTTATTAATGCTGATTTAATACCTAATTCATTTGCACCTGTTATATCCTTTTCTTCGTCACCTATATAAATCATTTCTGATGGTGATATTTTAAAATAATCTAAAATCATTTTATAGCCTTTAGGATTAGGTTTTCTATAACCGACATCAACAGATGTCAATACCAAATCAATATTATTTGATATTGACTCAATATCTTTTAACGAATATTTATTATCCATTCCATATGCTACATCTGTTAGTACAGCAATTTTAAAATTATTTTTTTTTAATTTAGATAAAACTAATTCTACATCATCATAGGGTTTTGAATCACTTTGAAAAAAAGAATAAAATGTTGATCTCACTTGATCCAGTATGGCTAAGTCACTTCCCCATAATCTTATTATTTCACTAAATATAGTAATTGATGAATATTCAATTTCTCTATAATTTTCCCTAGTATTATATTTTTTTAAAATCAAAACTGCTTTTTCTATTCTTTCTTTACTATACTTAATA
>JBDMZA010000690.1:0-4828 GCA_039770155.1 Clostridiales bacterium | reverse complement strand
TAAAAATCACTCCAGATTAAGCAACCATTTCTTATCAATTATTAGATCGTATTTTAGTAAATTATAAAATAAAAAAAAATATTATGGATATATATAATAAATAATTATTTTTTTTATACATTAAATAAAAAAAATAATTAAAAACTACTATGATATAATTTAAGTCACTTATTCTAAAGCTAGATACGATTTTACTAGTATTTTTATATACAATATTATAAAACTATATTGAAATAATTGTTTTATGTGATATAATTTTATTACTAATAAATAACATAAAAGATTAAATTTGAAGTAAATATTTATGTTTATTTTATAGAGAAAATTTAGAAATTATTAAAATAATTTTTAATTTCTACATTTATAGAATTTTATTTATTCATAGGGGGAAACAAAAAGTGAAAAAGTTACTCACAATTGTATTACTATTAACATTTATTAGTGTGTCAGCATTATCAGGAACAATGGCATTTGCAGAGGGCGCTACAGAAGAACCTACATTAGAAGAAGTTACAGATTTATTATCAGAAAAAGTGGAAGATAGTTCATCTGAAGAATGTACTGAAGATTCAGAAAATAAAGAAAATGAAGAAGCTGTTGAAGAGACTGAAGAAGAAATTGTTGAAGAAGAGGTTGCTGAAGAAGTTGTTGAAGAAGAGGCAACTGAAGAAGAAACTGTTGAAGCAGAAGAATCTACTGAAACAGAAGAAACTGTTGAAACAGAAGAATCTACTAAAACAGGTGAAACTCCTAAAAAAGAAGAAGCTACTGAAGAAAAAGCTTCTGAAACAGAAGATTTAGAAGATACAAAAGCTGAATTAGACAAAATAATAAAGGCATATGCTAAGATATATGGTTTGTCAGAAGAAGAAGCTGCTTTGGATATTGAACTTTTGATTAAATATACTGAAGAAATGGATGGATCTTACGAAATTAATGAAGATGGAAGTTTAGTATTTGTAAATTCTGTTATTTATGAATTAACAAGTGATGGTACATTTTTAGTTAATGGAGAAGATTATTCAGAGTTTATGGCTGAAGTATATAATTTATCAATAGAAGAAGGTTTTGAATTTTTAATGTATATGCTTGAAGGTTTTGAAGAAGAAGAAGGTTTTATATTAATTGAATCAAGTAATGAAAAAATAGTATTTATGTATGAAGGAGAAAAAGAAGTTATAGAAATAACAAAAGAAGGATATGTATATATTGATGGTGAAAAAATTGAGCCAGAAGAAGTGAAAGAAGTAAAAAAACAAAAACCTACAGCAGGTAATAAAGATGAAAATCCTTTAAAACTTGTTGCTAATGAAAAAGTAACTCTTCCTCAAACTGGTGAAGAAAGTTCAAATACATTAATTTATGTAGGTACAGCAGTAATATTATTAGGAGCAGTATCAGCATTTGTAATGTATAAAAGAAAAAAAGCTACAAACTAATTAATTAAATCAACAAAAGTAAAAAATAAATAAAAGTAAAACCCAATAATTTAATTAAATTATTGGGTTTTACTTTTATTTATTTTTTGATTCTGCCTAAACTTTATATTATTCTGAATCTGCCTTGAATTTTTTTCTGTTAAACAATTCATATAAAACAGGTATTAAGACCAAAGTGATCAATGTTGCATATATTAAACCACCAATTGCTGTAATTGCCATAGGTTGCATCATTTCAGTTCCTTGACCTATACCTATAGATAAAGTAGATAATGCAAAAATAGTTGTTAAAGCAGTCATGAGAATAGGTCGTAGTCTATCATTACCAGCTTTTATAAGTGCATCGCGTTTATTCATTCCATCCTGTCTCATAATATTAACATAATCTACAAAAACTATTCCATTATTAACAACAACTCCAGATAATACTATAAGTCCTATCATTGCAACTACACTTAGTGGGTTTTGAGTTACTATCAGACCTATTAGTCCACCTGTAAAAGCTAGTGGGATTGTAAACATAACTATAAAAGGAGATATTAATGATTGGAATTGTGCTACCATTATAAGATAAATAAATACAATTGCTAAAGCTAACATCATAAAAAGATCTTTGAAAGATTCCATAGTTGTTTCATATTCTCCACCTAAATTAACAGAATAGCCTTCTGCTAAATCTGAATCCTTGTAATTTTCAAGTTTTGACTCGAGTTTTTTATTTACTTTACCAACATTGTAACCTTCTTCTAATGAAGCAGTAACAGTTACAACTCTTTGCTGACTCGAACGTTTTATAGAAGAGAAACCTTCTTTTTCACTTAGTTTTGAAATATCTGATAGTTTAACCTTTTTTTCTTGAGTATTTTCAATCTCTAATTCTTTTAATTCTGATCTTGTAATTGTTTTTTGATCCTCTTCATTTTTTATAAAAATATCATAATCTTTTGTGTTTATTGATAATTGTGAATCAGCTATAGGGTCTTTTAACTTAGAACTGAGTACTTGAAAAACTTGTGCTACTGTTAAACCATTTGCTACACTTTTTTCTTTATCAATAGTTACAGAAATTTCAGGTTCTGTTTTTTCTACTCCATTGTCAATTTCTACTGTACCATCTACTTCAGATACTATTTTGGCAATATCTTTTGAAGTTTTTTCTAAAACATCAAAATCTCGACCTTTTATTTCAATTGATACTTGACTACCACTCATTGCAGATAAATCCATATTTGAGTCAGTAATCGTAATTTCCATATCTAAATCCTTTGTTCGATCTCTTATAATTTGAGAAACTTCAGGTGTAGTTTTAGTTCTATCTTCTTTTAATATAACATAAACAGAAAGAGAGTTTGAACCTCCTGATCCGCCCATTCCAGAGAACATACCACCACCGCTACTATTTGCAATGGAAGCTCCTAGTGTTTCTATATCTTTTATATCAGATATTTTTTTTAACATTTCATCAGATGATTTCATTGCTTCTTTATCAGTTGTTCCTTTTGGCATATTAACGGTTATATTTAATTGACCTGTATCGGATTTTGGAAAAAATTCTGTACCTGATCTAAAAGTACCGTAAGTACTTCCTACAAATAAAACTATTGTAAGTATGGTAACTAAAATTTTATTATTTAATGAGAATGACAGTATTTTTGTATAATGTTTTTTAATCCACTCAAAAATTTTATGATCTTTTTTAATATTTTTCTTCAAAATTTTAGATGATATCATTGGTACTAGTGTTACAGCTATAAATAAACTGGAAATTAGTGAAAATGCTATTGTAAGCCCCATATCTGTAAAAAGTTCTCTAGTTATACCTTCTGTAAATAGAATTGGCAAGAAAACAGATATTGTTGTAAGAGTAGAAGCTGAAATTGCACCAGTAACCTGTTTTGCACCATTAATAGCAGCTGCTGTTGCGCTTTTTCCCTCATTTCTCATTCGATAAATATTTTCGATAACAACAATCGAATTATCTACAAGCATACCTACACCAAGAGCAAGTCCACCCATTGAAATGATGTTTAATGAAACACCACTAAAATACATCATAATAAATGCAGCTACTAAACTTACAGGAATTGCAAAACCAATAACTATAGTTGGTTTTATATCCCTTAGGAAAATAAATAGAATTAAAACAGAAAGTAATGCTCCTATTATAAGATTATTACTTATAGAACCGACAACTATATCAATGTATTTACCTTGATCAAGAAGTGGAACTAATTTTATATTATCATTTTTTTCTGTAAGTTTTTCTATTTTTGTGTTTATACTTTTTGCTACATCTGATGTATTAAATTCTGTTTGTTTTTGTATTATAATCATAACAGAGTCATTACCATTTACTTTGTTATATATATCACCTGAATTATTAATTTCAGATATTTCTGCTACATCACCAAGTAATATAGGATCCATTCCATCTATTGGTAAACTCATAACAGGTAACTTTTTTAAATCATCAATATTTTTTAGTTTATCACCTGTTCTGACTAAATAATTTACATCATCTTCTGTTATATATCCTGCGGGCATACTAAAATTTTGTCCTTTAAGTATTCCAGAAATCATTTCTTTTGTAATCATTTCATTTGTTTGTGTATTGTTTGTGGAATTTTGTTCAAATGAATTATTTGCTAGTTCTTCATTTACTTTTTTTATTTTGTCATCTTTAATTATAGCTTCTATTCTATTTTCTAACAGACCACGACCTTGAACATAAGCAATTCCCTCAACACCTTCTAATTCAGGGATTATATTATTTTCAATGTATTTAGAAGATTTTGAAATATCTTCTCCTTCAATTGAAGCTGATAAAACCATTATAGGTAACATATCTGGGTTCATTTTTAAAATTAAAGGAGAACCGACATTTTCAGGCATATAACCCATTACCATATCAAGTCCTTCTCTTATCTCAATTAAGGCAGAATCCATGTTGGTAGATTCTGTAAATTCGAGAATAACAGTGGAAGAATCTTCACTTGATATTGAATTAACGCTTTTAATATTACTCACAGAGGCCATTGTTTGTTCAATGGGTTTTGTTAAAACTGTTTCAACCTCTTCTGGACTTGCTCCTTCATATGAAGTTGATATTACAGCATATGGGAAATTTATACTGGGCAGTAAATCTGTTGACATTTTAGTTAATGAAACAGCACCCAATATTGCTATAAGAATTACTGAAACGATTACGGTGTATGGTTTTCTTACACTAAAATTAGAAAACATATATTGATTCAACTCCTAACGTGTTCTTTTTTTAATATCGACTGAATATCCAGTTGATGATAGCATTATAGACAATGTAATGTCAATTTACTTTAAAAATAATAAAATAAATTAATAATACTTATTATAAATTTAATATATTTAAT
>JBDMZA010000689.1:0-4195 GCA_039770155.1 Clostridiales bacterium | reverse complement strand
TCATAAAGATGATCCAATTGGTGGATTTAAATTATGTACTGAGACTATACACCAATAGAAAACAGTTCAAAACTATTGATGTAACAACTTTAATATGATGTAGGATACAACATTTTTTTCTAATTCATTAGGATAATCAAATCCTAATGATGTACTTATTATATTAGCTAGGTAACTGAATAGACTAATCATATTAAAAAGAGATTTCCAGTTTTCTTCTATTGCTGCTCCAGCATATGTGTTTTCTAGTTTTGTCCATAAATCTTTATCTAAAAATTTTTAAAACCATCTACCATGCTTGTTTGTTGTTACATTCCAATTGTTATTTAGACCTATATACCATTCAATTATAATCTGGAGGTTATCAAACCTTAATATATTATCAAACATATATTTTGCAAAATATAATTCGTCTCTCCACAAGTATTTAGCTACGTAAGTAGAATTCCAAAAGAATGAATTAATTCTATCTTGAAAAAATTCTTGGTCTGGTTTTTTAATATTAAAATTATTTAAATTTGGTTTTTTAATATTAATCATTAAGTTTTCTTTATCAATTAAAACTTTATATCCTGCATCATAATGAGAATGATATTTTGGATTTTTGTCTGTTATTTGAAAATCTATTCTAGTTCCATTTTTAAACTGTACTAACCTTGTAATCCAATCATTTGAGAATGTACTTTTTGGTTTTAAAGGCCATTTTACTATAGTTGTTCCAAAACTTTCTATCCAATTATCATTATTTTTTACAAAATCTAAATTTTTTGTATGAATTTCAATATCATAATCTGAGAGTTTATCAACTCTATTATTTTTATAACTTCTTGAACTAGTTAAAATTACTGCAAATATATTAGGATTAGAATTACACCAATTAATAAGGTTATCAAAAATTTTGTTTTCATCTACCATAATTATTTATCTTTTCATTATCAAGGTGCTTATAAATTATTCAACAATTAATCCCACCAAAATGACCAATAAAATGATGCAGTTGGGTAATTGTTCACAATTTATACATTCGTCATCATCAAAAAATGATGAAGCATTATTATACCATTTTATAATTTTTTGTGGTAATGAATCAATATCACAATTGGAATTTATATGTCCAATATGTGCATGTTTACTATCTAAATCATTTATACACTTCCACATTGATAAATCTTGTAATAGATAAAAAAACTTTGTGTCAGAACATGCTTCACAAATCAATATTTTTCATTAGGATGCCAAATGAAGGTTTTTTATTTTAAAATGATCTTAAATTTTCAATATATAAGTTTTATATAGGCAACTTTTCTATATTAATCTAATTATATCGGTAGCATTCTACTATTATATGCTGTAGATATACTTAGATTTTTTTATACCTTAAATATACAATCTTCAAGTAGTTGATTTGAAAAGATAAGAATGATATAATACAAACTGAACATGTTCAGTTTGTATTATCGAGGTATTTTAATGAATAAAAAAGATGGAAAAGAAAGAATATTAAAGGTTGCTTATAAAATGTTAGTTGAAAATAAAAAAATAGAAGATATAACAATACGTGATATTGCAAAACGTGCCAATGTTGGGGTAGGGCTTATAAATTATCATTTTAAAAGTAAAGAATATATGTTGATGGAAGCTTTGGGGAGTGAATTAGTAATAGTTGCAAAAAGATGGAGTGAATTAGCTAATGATGAATCAAATGATCCAAAGGTAACATTGAAAAATATGCTTTTAGAGTTGATTAATTTAGGGGCTGAGCAGTTGTCTTTAATTGAGATAGCAGCTAAATTTGAACTAACTGAAGGTGATATTAATACACCATTATTTATATTACCTTGCATAATGAGAATTACTGGTAAGAGTGAAGATATATCTAAAATAATTGCTTATTCAGTTATTTCAGGCATTCAATCAACTGCTATTAAAAGAAAACAGTTCAAAGAATATGTAAATATAGATATAGAGAAAGAAGATGATAGGGAAAAGTATGTTGATATGATTATAAAGAGTATAGTGTAGAACTGTCTATATATAATTGAGGTGAAAATAATAAAAATTTTAGTTATTAGTGGTAGTCCAAAATCAAATGGCAATACATTGAAAGTTGTTCAAAAAGTTGAAAAAGAAATAATGAAATTTGATGAGAATAATAAATTTGAATATATAAATTTAAATGATATAAATTTAGGATTATGTAAAGGTTGTTATATGTGTTTATCTGTGGGGCAAGAGAAGTGTCCATTAAAGGATGATCAAAAACTAATTGAAAATAAAATGGATGAAGCAGAAGCATTAATTTTTACTTCACCTGTTTATGTAGCAAATGTGTCAGGCTTGTTTAAGAATTTTTTGGATAGATTTGCTTATATATGCCATAGGCCAAGATACCATGGAAAAAAGGCAATGATTGTTTCAAGTACTGGTGCAATTGGAGATGGAATTGTAAATATTATTATGAAGGTTTCAGTTGAAACTTGGGGGTTTAGTGTTGTATCAAAACTTGGTGCTGTTATTTCGACTGATATAAGTGAGGAATCTAAGAAAAAGCAAAATTTAGATAATCAAAACAAAATAGTAAAAGCAGCTAGAAAATTTTATAATTCTATATTGTTAAAAGAAAAACCAAGTGCAAATTTTACTAAGTTATTAGCATTTAATATACAAAAAGCTTCATTTAAGTATGCAGACCCAAAAAAGGCGGATTTTATTTATTGGAGTAATAAATGTTGGTTGAAAAAAGATACAAAATATTATACAGAAGTTAAGATTAACCCAATAAAATATATAATTGTTAAGGTAATAGCATTTGTGCAGTTGAGAAGTTATCCAAAGGGTAAGTTCTTAAATGATATTGATTAATTCAAGATTTATAGTTATATAGAAAGTAAATAGTTTATTTTTCATTAATTTCTAATACTTAAAAATATGTGTTTTTTTAATTCATAGTTAAAATATATTTCTGATTTTTTAGATTAATCTATATGTTGAAAAATAAAATGGGAAATATATAATTTATTTATAATAAAAAATAATAGCAAACTCTATAGTTATTAATAGGTTTGAATATTTTTATTGGGAAATTTTACAAAAGCAACCTAAATATAATTATTCCCCCGAAACTTATGTTAAGAGATTAAAATTTTTAAGTTACTAATTTTGCTTTGAAGCTTATATAGCTATAGCTTGAAAAATAATATTATATTTTGAGGGGAGTTATTTATGATAAAGTTTTCAAAATGGAAAAATTATAAAAAGCTCAACATAATACTTACAATAATTTTTCTTATTACATTTCTTACAATTATGTTTGTTGTAAATTTGAGTGCAGCATCAACAAATTCAGGAAACTTCACAGTGGATTATGCAATCCAAAGTAATTGGGGTTCTGGAGCTATTGTTAATGTAACTATTACCAACAATGGTTCTACTGTAGAAGATTGGACTGTAAAATGGAATTTTGATGGTAATGAAAAAATAACAAATATGTGGAGTGCTGAATATACCCAGAGTGGTAGTTCGGTTACAGTTAAGAATAATGACTGGAATGGTACTATTTCAAATAAAGGTTCACAATCATTTGGATTTATTTTTAACTATAGTGGAGATATTTCAACTCCAAGTGATGTAACTGTTACTTCAACAACAAGTGTTGTTGATCCGACTACAGTTGAGCCTAAAGATACACCTACAGCAATTGTAAATACAAGTACAGTACCAACTGTGACTTCAATAATCACAACACCTGAGCCACCAGAAGTAGAAACACCTTCTTCATTAAAATCTTTTCCAGGAGCTGAAGGTGCAGGAGCTTATACGTCGGGTGGTCGTGATGGAGATATTTATTTTGTTACTAATCTGAAAGATTCTGGTCCAGGGTCATTGAGAGAAGGGGTTGATACAACACCTTCTGAAGGACGTACTATTTTATTTAAAGTAAGTGGTACTATAAAATTGACCACTGGTCTTCAAATTAACAAAGAAAATATTACTATTGCTGGACAAAGTGCACCTGGAGATGGTATTTGTATTTCTGGAAAGACTGTATATATTGGTAAACGTCCACCACGTAAGGTTGGAGAATTCCTTGGAAATAATATATAAATAGGAATTTGCTTTTGAAATCCATATTATATATATTATCATAAAAAAAGGTTAAACAGATACAATTGAAAAATATTGTATATATATTAAT
>JBDMZA010000688.1:0-4733 GCA_039770155.1 Clostridiales bacterium | reverse complement strand
CTAAGGAGAACCTAAAAAATAATACCAAATTCTTTTCGTCTGAAATTCGCTTAAATCACGCGAATTCATACTCGAGAATTTGAGTTTATTTTTTAGCTATCCCTAATTTGCAACATCTTGATCATAATAATTTTTTACATCCTCCAAAACTTTTCTTGACACCCCATCATACATAGCTTTTAGTCCATTTCTTATATCTTTTTTATCATTATCTCTATAATTTTTAACAAATCTTAGTACAGGATACTTTAATCTTTGTTTTTTCAAATCAAATTCCATTGTATTAAACGCATCATTAAAATCTTTAAATTCATTTATGTCATTTAATATTCCAATAAGTGATTCAGGTTCACAATCACTTAATTTATTGCTAATCGTATTGCCATCTCTTTTATTAAACATATTTTTTATTTTATAAACCAGATTTAAAAAACCTGATTTTTTATAGACATTATCCATTAACTAATTTTCCTCCTCTAATAATGAGTTTTCTTCTAGATCTATTAATTTTTTTAATTCATCATCTGACATTTCTGTAAGCCATTCATCACCACTTCCAATAATGTTTTCTGCCAATATTTTTTTATCCTCAATAATTTTATCTATTTTCTCTTCCAAAGTACCATTACATACAAATTTATGTACCCAGACATCTTTTCTCTGTCCTAATCTAAAAGCTCTGTCAGTAGCTTGATTTTCAACTGCTGGATTCCACCATCTGTCATAGTGAAAAACATGATTAGCTTTAGTTAATGTAATACCTACTCCACCTGCTTTTAGTGAAAGAATAAAAATTGGTTTTTTCATATCATCTGATTGAAATGTCTTAACCATATTATCTCTTTCTTTTCTACTTATACCTCCATGAAGAAATAAAACATCCAAATCTAAATTATCTTTTATTGATTTTTCTAAAAAATATCCCATTTCAGTAAATTGAGTAAATATTAGTGCCTTATCGCCATTTACAACAATCTTTTCGAGCATCTCTAATAATCTATTTAATTTACCTGAACGCTTATCCAAATTTGTATTATCTTTCAGATAATGTACTGGATGATTGCATATTTGCTTTAATTTTGAAAGAGATGCAAGTACCATTCCCTTTCTTTCTATTCCTTCTGATTTATCTATTTTATATAGCATATCTTTAACAACAGCTTTGTACAAAGCTGCTTGCTCTTTTGTTAATGTACAATACTCTTTTGATTCATTTTTGTCTGGTAAACTTCTTACTATTTCAGAATCAGTTTTTAGCCTTCTTAATACAAAAGGACTTATAAGTTTTTTAAGTTTATTTCCTATATCAGAATTTTTGCCATTCTCTATAGGAGATGCAAAAACATGATCAAATTCTTTTTCACTGCCAAGATAACCCTTGTTTATAAAGTCCATAATTGACCATAATTCTGAAAGCTTATTTTCAACTGGTGTTCCTGTTAAAGCAATTTTATATTCCGACTTTATTCTCTTTATAGCTCTTGTCTGCTTTGTTCCAGAATTCTTAATATTTTGAGCTTCATCTAATATCAAACCTGACCACTTAACTGTATTTAAAAGTTTTTCATCTTTTTGCACTACTAAAAATGACGTTATAACAACATTGTTATCACTAACAATATTTCTAAATTTATCACTTGATTTTCTATGATTACCATGATGTATAAAAACTTTCAAAGAAGGTGCAAACTTACTAATTTCTTTATTCCAATTGCCTATCAAAGATGTAGGACATACAATTAAAGTAGGTAACTCAGTAATACTATTTTCTCTTTCATAAACCAATAGACTTATAAGTTGAATTGTCTTTCCAAGTCCCATATCATCTGCAAGACATGCACCTATATTTTTCTCTCTTAAATAGACAAGCCATGAAAATCCAAGTTTTTGGTATTTTCTTAGTTTTGCCTCTAATCCCACAGGCTCATCTATTAAATCTATCTTGTTTATATCTGACATAGTTTCTAAAAATTCTTCAATACTATCTTCCCTATCTATATTACCTAACTTTATACCTTTAAAATGACTTTTACCTTCTAATTTATCTTTTAGCAAATCATTTATTTTAATCTCTTTTTTATGTTCTTCCCATAAAAGCTTAAAATTTGTTAACTGTTCAGGAGTTAACTTTACCCAATTACCATTAATCTTCATAAAGGGTACTTTTGTATTCGCAAGCCTTTTTAGTTCCTTTTCATTTAAATCTACATCATTAACTGAAACATTCCATTCATAGTCTAAAATCTGACCTAAATTTAATTTTGATTTATCCTTCAAATTTTCATTTTGTTCATAGTCATCATTGCTATTTTTTATATCTAAATCAATTTTAAAACTTGTTTCCTTATTCCAAAATGAAGGTACCATTACATAAAAATCATTATCTTGAAGCTTTTGAGCATAATTTGTTAAAAAATCATATACATCATCTAATTCTAATTTTATATTTACAGGAGTTTGCATTTTTAAACTTCTAGAAAATGGAGTATATATCAAAGAAGCTTTATATAAATCATTTATTAATTTTTCCTTTGGGTTTTCAAAAAAATAAGATAAATAATTGTAAATTTTATCTGATTCATTCCAAATATCTTTTGCACTTATTATAATTTTGTCTTTATTTGCTCTAAAATTATATTCAATTGTCCATTTTTTAGATAATCCCTTTGGTGGCAGAACTTTAAAACATGTATTAAATTCTAAATCTATATCTTCATTTAATACAACTTTAAACCATTTATTATATTCACTTAATAAAATTTCATGTTCACTTTTATAATCAAAAAATTCATGTTTTGAAAACAATGTTTTAATCCATTTACCAAAAATAGTTTTAGGACTTATTGATTCCTCTAAATTCAAACTCTTTACATAATAATTTATTATATAATCAATAAACTGGTCCATTATCTCCTTTTTCTCAATGGGAATAAAATTTTTATCTTTTGTATTAAAATATAACCTACATAAAAAAGGTAAATTTTCCATCAGTATATTAAATTTTTTTTTGTCTTCAATTTCTCCTGTATAAAGTCTCCAAATAGTTTTTATACTATCTTTTTTGTCATTTTCTAAATAAGGATAATATTTTTTCTTTATCAATAATTCCTGTATAAAATTCAGAGTTTTTATCCAATAAATTATCTGCCCTGATAATTTAAAGTTACTTCTAAAATTTTCTTTATTATCTGTAATTTTATCATCAAATTTTCTTAAAATATCTATTACATCATATGCTTCATATATCAATCCTTTTATTCTATATTTGCTAAGTCTCTTATTCTCATCATTTCTTATTGAATCATCTGGTATTACTACTATTTTTTCAACTATTGACCCTTTTTTCCCTAAAGTATATTCTAAAACTTTTAAATCTGCTAAATTAGGATAAAGAGGTGCTATGTTTTTGGGTGTTCCCCTTTTATGTTTATATTTCTCAGACTCACCCCAAAATATAAACGCTCCTTTTTTATTTTCCATTACATAATTTCCATTTATCAACATCAATAATTACTCCAATATACCTTTAAATTTATATTTCTTGATTATATCATTTTTTTATATATCATCATAATGTTGTAAATAATATTATTTAATTACATTATGTCATTTAAATGATATTAACTTGTCTAAAAAGTATCAAGATTTCAAAAAATATTTTTTAAGATTTATTTAAGATTTGTTTAAAATTACTGTTTTAAAATAAACTAAATATTATTTTAGATATTGGAGGAAAATAAGAATTTTGAATATTAGGAACATCCCAAAAATGACTCTACATTTTAAAATAATGAATCACTCAATTTTAGTGATTCTCATATTTTAAAAATTTGATATTGTTTTTTAAAGAACTCAATAGTATTTTTTAGATTTTCTTAAGTTCAATTAAATTTATTTGAGGTTTAGCAAAAAACCTTATTGGAAGACCTATATAACCAATTCCATTTGAAACAATAACATCATATTTTCCTGTTTTTATTAATCCTGTTTTATATTTTTGTCCATAGTAAGAAGGAATTTTGGGTGCATATAAACCAAAAAATGTTATTTGACCTCCATGAGTATGACCTGATAATATCAAATCTACCTTTTCATCCTTTAGCTCCTCAACATAATCAGGATTATGTGATACTAACAGTATAAAATCATCTTTTTTTGCAGGTTCTGTTGTGTTTTCTGGTAATTGAGCATCATGCCAATAATCACCTACTCCTCCTATTCTTATCTTTTCGTCAGATTTTTTTATCCATACACCCTCATTATCAAGACTTTTTATATCTGATTTCTCCATACTTTCTAGTGTTTTATCTTTGCAATTTTTATAAAAATCATGATTTCCTATAACTCCATAAACACCATCTTTGGCTTTTAAGCCTTTAAGAATATTAAAAACAGGATCTATATATTTTTCATCTGAATCTGTATAGTCTCCACCTAATAATATTATATCTGGATTTAAAGCATTTACTTTTTTTACAACATTTCTCATATGGGATTCTGATGATATATTGTTATAGTGTATATCTGAAATAAAGGCAATTTTATAATTATTAAATTTTTTTGGTATGTCTTTTCTTAATATCTCATTATTCTTTATTTCAATCAACCTTGGTTCCAATAGACCATAAATAGCAACTAAAATACTTAAAATGATTAAACCAAAAAAGCTTCTATATAGTAAATTCAATTTATTACTCCTTTTAGATTTTTTTATTAATTTATAATTTTAATAT
>JBDMZA010000687.1:0-8368 GCA_039770155.1 Clostridiales bacterium | reverse complement strand
CCAAAAAATAAACTCTAATTCTCGAGTATGAATTCGCATGATTTAAGCGAACTTCAGATGAAAAGAATTTGGTATTATTTTTTAGGTTCTCCTAAGTCAATACTTGAAATTATTTATTTGGTGTTTTAATTTTACATGTATTAATACCAAATATTTTGTATAATCCACAAAAGCTAAATAAGGATGTTAATATTAAGACGATTCCAAGTAAGCCAATAAATTTAAAATTACTTTCAATTACAAAGAATAAATAAAATAATATTAAACCTAGTATAAATCTTACAATTCTGTCTAAAGTTCCTACGTTTTTCATAATAAACTCCTTTAAAGTATTTAATATTTATAAATACCCAAAGGCGGTATAGAATAAACATAAAATCCTACTTCTTAACATAAATAAGATGATTTAACAAAAAACCTGTTTGAAGCTATTTGCTTTGACATGTTATAATGGGGAAAAATTAATAAATCAATTTAGGAGAACCTAAAAAATATGGGGTTATACGAAATGTTGAATAAAGAAATTAATATATATACAGATGCATCAAATGTTTTAAATTTGAATTTATGTAAAATATCAATTATTATTAAGGGTTTTTATGATGAAGAAAGAATTACAGAATTTTATGATGGTAAAATAAATCAAGGCGAATTAAATGCAGTTTTAAAAAGTTTTGATTTTATAAAAAACAAATATCATAAATTAGTTGGTTATAAAATTAATATATATAGTGATCACCAGGCAAATGTTAAATTTTTAAATACAATTTTGAATAAAAGTTACAATAATTCAAATAAAAAAAAGATAAAGTTTGAAAGAGCAATGAATCGAAAAAACCTTGAATTAGATGATTTGAAAAAAATTAATGAAATATCTAATGAAAATGAAGTAAACATAAATTGGATACCAAGAAAAAATAATAAAGAAGCTGATAAATTATCAAAATATAAAAAAGAAAATCAATAAATGATTTTCTTTTTTTTATCTTATGTATAATTTTATATTTATAAACTAGAGACATCAAAAAAATAAATTCTGATTTTCGAGTATGAATTCCTATGATTTAAAGGAATTTTAGACGAAAAGAATTAGAATTTATTTTTTAGGTTATCCTTAGGGTGAAAAGTTTTCACCCTGTTCAAACCTTGTGAGTAAGATATAATTATATTGCAATATAAAAATCATACTACATATTAAAATCATTTATAAAAGATATTGATGTAGTATAGATATTATTAAAGATATTTTGTCATAAATGTTATTTTAGAGTTACTAAGAGAAGTGAGAAAATATTGAAAATTATGGGAGGGTTTTATTATGAGAAAATTGAGTAAAAGGAATAATAAGAAAAATGAAACAGTTGTTATGAATGCTGATTGTGGAGCATATACAGTATATTGTGGTTGCGAGTCGCCATATTTTACAGCTTTTGGTTGGTCAGCACATTATGCAAGAGGAAATGAATTATTACAAAGAAAAGCTAAATAAGATATTAGAATATAGTACATAGAACAAAACAATTTGACATATAATTAAGTATTTATGACAAAAAACAGGATAGCTAGAATTAAATTGGGTTTTAGCTATCCCTTTAATTAAAAAAATTTATTAGGGGTTATGAAATATGATTAAAAATAAAAAAGAACTTGATAATAAATTGAAAAGGTTAATTATTGAAAACTCAATACGTAAGATTGACTTAAATGAAATAGAGGAAGAGGATGATTTATTTGAGGATTTTGGATTTGATTCAATACAGGTAGTAAGGTTGTTTTCTCAAATAGAAAGAGAACTTTTCAAAAATGAAAACATTGATTGGATTATTATAACAAATTATGGAGAATTAATGAATTTTATACTGGATAAATTATCGACAGAGGAATTATAATATGAAAAATGAATTATTGTATAAGATTTTATCTAATTCTTATAAATATGTTCCTTACTATAAGAATTTATTTGATATAGAAAATATAAGAATAGATAAAGAAATTATAAAGAAGGATAATTTTACCTGCATACCTTTATTAACAAAGAATAAAGTACAAAAAAATTATGAAAGTATTATTAGTACAGATATTAAAATGTTGGATGAAGATATATCAATAAGTCATACTTCAGGATCAACGGGAAAATCATTAAATGTATACAATACATCAAAGGGCAATAGAAAATCTTTAATGTATTTATGGATGTATAGAGCTAAAAATTTTGGAATTTACCCTGAGTCTAGATACTGTGTATTTGATTCATTAAACAGTACAAATATTGGTATTAAAATTATAAATGATAATAAAACGATTTCAATTAATAAACTAAAAATAAGGAAAGAAACTATCAAGTACTATTTAATGACGTTAGAGGAATTTAAAGCTGAGTGGATATTTACACAACCAAGTTTTGCATTTTATTTAGCAAATGTTCTGGAAGAGATGTCTTTGAAATTGCCAGAGTCCATAAAATATATTGAATTAGCTGGTGAATTTTTGGAAAAGTCTCAAAAAAAGAAGATTGAAGAAATATTAAAGGTGAAAGTCTCAAATCATTATGGTAGTACTGAAACAAATGCTATTGCCCTTGAGTGTAAAAATGGCAATTTACATTGTGTTGAAGGAAATGTATTAGTGGAAATAACTGATAAAGATAAAAATTGTATGTTTAATAAAGAAGGTAATGTGTGTGTTACAACTTTAAATAATTTTTATATGCCTTTTATAAGATATGAAATAGGTGATAGAGGCATTTTGTATGATGGAAAAAAATGCAGTTGTAGAAATAGTTCACCAATTTTAGAATTGACAAAATATAGAGTAATTGACAAGGTGAAACTTGAAAATAATGATTATATGGATGCTTACTTTTTTATAGATATTATAGAATAAATTAATACAAAATATGATTTTCCCATATATCAGTTTAAAATAATTCAAAAAGAGATGAATATATTTATAGTAAAAATTGTTTTAAGAGAATCTTTTAAAAAATTTGGACACTTAATTGAAAATAAATTTAGAAATACTATTGATGGAATAATATCGAAAAAATGTGAATTTAAATTTGAATATCCAAAGTATTTAGATTTTGATAAAAATACTGGTAAATTAAGATGTTTTGTAAGTGAAATTTGAGGAGGAGATAATTTATGAATGCAATAAATCCAAATATTCATATGTTTCGAACAAGAAAAAATTATTATGTTTATGATACGAACAGAAATAAAATAATGTCTATTAACAAAAGTATTTATAAAGATTTTAAAAAAATTAAAAAGGGTAAAATAGTAGAAAATAATTGGATTGAACAAATGATTGAAAAGGGATATTTTTCTTCTGAGCGTTATAAAACTGTGGAGCATCCTAAAACTAAAAACCTGAATTATTATCTTGATAATTTGATTAATTCAGTTACACTTCAAGTAACTCAAGATTGCAATTTTAGATGTAGATATTGTGTTTTTTCTGATGGGTCATCAAATAGAGATCATTCCAAGAAAAAAATGAGTTTTGATGTTGCTAAGAAGAGTATAAAATTTTTGATTAATCATTCAATTGATAATAGTTTTGTATCTTTAGGTTTTTATGGTGGAGAGCCTTTAATTGAAATGAATATTATAAAGAAATGTGTTCAATATTGTAAAATACATGGTGAGGGGAAAAATATTATTTATAATATGACTACAAATGGTAGCTTATTGAATAAGGAAAATGCTAAGTTCTTAGTTGAAAATAATTTTAGATTAACTGTAAGCTTAGATGGAAATAAAAATATAAATGATAAAAATAGAGTATTTAAAGGGGGCAAAGGTACTTTTGATATAGTTAGAAATAACTTACTTTCAATTAAAAATTATTATCCTGATTTTTTTGAAAAAAATATTAATCTTTCAATAGTTATTGACCCTAGAAATGAGTTTGATGAAATAAAGGAATTATTTTATAATGGAGATTTTTTGAAAGAGTGCAGAACAAAAATTACTTTTGTTGATGATGAATATTTAGATAACAGAATAGAAGCAAAAGATAATTTTGAAGAAGACTATGAATATGAAAAATTTAAAGCATTATTGTATTTTTTAGGTAGAATAGAAAAAAATGAATTACCAAAATTAGTTTTGAAAGAAATTGATGATATAAATTCAGGTATTTCTCAACTTAAATATGAGATAGATAAAATATATGAAAAGACTCATCATTCGGGACCATGTGTACCTGGAACTACTAGAATGTTAATAAATACAGATGGAGATTTTTATCCTTGTGAGAGAGTTAAGGAAAATTGCGAAAAGGTAAAAATAGGAGATATTTATAGTGGATTTAATTATAAAAGAGTAGAAGAATTATTAAATATTGGAAAATTAACTGAAAATGAATGTAAGAATTGTTTTGCCCATAGTTTATGTGATATTTGTCTTGTAGCAGTAATAGATGGAAAAAAAGATGACATAACAAGGAATAAAAAAATTGAAAAATGTTTGTCAACAAAAAGAAAATCAGAAGAAGTTTTTAAAGATATTTGTGTTATTTCAGAGGTTTCAGAGAATCAATTATACATAATTTGATACTAAGACATAATCAAAAATTTCATAAGACAATTTTTTTCTGAAAATAACGGTGGTTTAACGAATTTTCAAAAAAAGTTGACTAGTTTATTTTTTTGATTCTGCCTAATATTTAAGGAGGAGAAAAAGTTGATAAAGAAAAAGTCTATAATATATCCATTTGATAATAAATCTATACCATATGTGAAATTTAAAAAATTATTTATAAATTATGAGATTGCTGAAGTGTGTTCGCCTCCAGGTTGGGGAATAGCTGGCAATAAAAAGTTTTTAAATGATTTACCTGTAAAAATAAGTTCTGATTTTAAAAAATCTGTTGAAAATTGTGAAGCTGTTATATTTACGCTTCCAAGAAAACTTTTTTTAGATATTGAATTAATTATTTCTAAGATTAAGTATGCTGCTAAAAAAGGTAAAAAAATTGTTGTTATGTTTGATTTATATGATAGAGAAAAATTGGTAAGGGATGTATGTGAAGAATATGGTGTAGATTTGGAATACTATAAAGATATGGCAATAAATTATAATCAACTAAATAAATATATTATAAATTTAGAGGAATTTACAGCACCAATTATATTTGTTGCTGGAGATAAAGAAGATTTAAATAAATTTGAAATTCAACTATTATTAAAGGATAATTTTGAAGAAGAAGGTTATAAAGTTAGTCAAATTGGTTCTAGAAGTGGATGTGAAATACTTGGCTTTCATTCATTTCCTGAATTTATGTTTAATTTAAAAAATGAGGAAGACAAAGTATATGTTTTTAATAAGTTTATTAGGCATATAGAGAAAACAGAAAAACCTGATTTAATAATAATAGGTATACCAGGTGGTGCATTCCCGCTAAGAGAAAATTCTAAAGAAAATTTAGGGATAAAACATTTTATGGTATCTAAGTCTATTACACCTGATTTTGTAGTACATTGTATGATGAATAATATTAATGAAGATGTTATCAATTATTCATCAAAAAATAAATTTGGTTATGATGTAGATTGTTATTGTGTTGTAAATAAAGAAGTTGAATTAAGGGATACTGGTGAAAGTTTTTATGTTGTTAATAAATCAGATGTAACAAAAAAAGTTTTAAAGATGAATGAAAAAGGGTTTGTTGCATATGATATAACCAATGAATTTCATAGAAAAAAAATAAGTGACTTTGCAATAGATATGCTTTGTAAAAATGGAGTATAGAAAATATATAAGAAAATTTTAAAAATAAGTATATTTTTAGGAATTACAAGAAAGGAATTGTTATTATGGAAAAATTAGGAGTGAAAAAAGGATATTCAATTGAAGAAATAAAAGAAAAACTTGAGAATATTATGGAAGATAGATTTGAAATAAATATAGATAAATTAAAGGTGGATTATTTTAAAGAAAACTTATTGGGATCATATTTTAGATTTAAAGCAAGAGATTTAGTCTACATATTAATTGATGTAGAAGAGGTTTTTAAGATTAGTATTGAAAAAGAAGAAATTATAAATGGTAACTTTAAATCTTTAGAAAGCATATCAAAATTAATAAATAGAATTAGTTTTTTGTGATTTGACAAAGAAAGGAAATTAAAATGTTATTGAAAGAAATTTTAATAAAAAATCAAAATAATAATAAAGTTGCTATATACCATGAAGATAAATCAATAACCTATAAAGAATTGTTTTTAAGGTCAAATAAGTTATCAAATGAACTTAAATTATTGACTAAACAAAATATTGCAATTTTTACATCTAATTCTATTGAGTATGCAATTTCATATTTTTCTATAACAATGGCAAATAAGATAATTGTACCAATAAACCCCAAGTGTAAAGATCAAGAAATAAATACAGAATTAAAATACTGTGATATTGGATTGATTATCACTACATCTCATTATATTCAAATGTTAAAAGATATTGTTATAGATAAAGATATAACAATATTAAATATTTCAATGTTTGATAAAAATTTTGATTTCAAAAGTTTAAGAACAAATGGAATAAAAGAGGAAGTACTATGTGATGATACTGCTATTATGTTGCATACTTCAGGTTCAACAAGTAATCCTAAAAGAGTTATGTTAAGTCATAAAAATTTGATTTCTAATTTAAGATCAAATATTGATTCTCTAGAACTAACTAAAGATGAAAAAACATTAATAACACTACCAATGTTTTTTGGATATTGTAATACTTCTCAATTTTTAACTTCTATTTATTTAGGAGCACAAATTATTATAATGAATGGGATGTTTAAATCTAATTTATTTATGGAATTTGTTAAAAGAGATAAAATAACAAATACTACATTAGTTCCCCATATGTTAATAATGCTCCTAGATTATATTAAAAATAGTGAAAAGACATTTGAAAATTTATCATTAAGATACATTTGCTTTGGGGGGAGTAAAATGCCCATAGAAAAATTAAAGCAGATCATGGACATTTTGCCATCAATAGAGTTTATACATACATATGGACAAACAGAAGCTTCACCCAGAATAACTGCGTTATTAGCCAAAGATTCTAAAAGGAAAATTGGTTCAATAGGTAAAGTAATACCTAGAGTAAGTTTAAGAATAGTAAATGGTTTTAATGAAGATGTAAAGTCAGGAGAAGTTGGAGAAATTATAGTATCTGGAGATAATATTATGAAGGGGTATTATAATAAAAAGGCAGAAACAGATAAGGTTATAAGGAATGGCTGGTTATATACAGGAGATTTAGGAAAATATGATTCTGAAGGATATTTGTACATAACAGGAAGGAAGAAAAATCTCATAATAAGCGGAAGTTATAATATTTATCCTGAAGAAATTGAAGAATTTTTAATGAATATTCACTATATCAAAAATGCACTTGTTTTTGGAATAAAAGATGATTTGTATGGTGAATTAATTCATGCAAAAATAGTTTTAAAGAAGGAATATAGTGGAAAAATAAACAAAAAAGATTTGATGAAATACATGGTGAAAAATTTAATGATTAATAAAGTTCCATGTGATGTTGAATTTGTAGAATCACTGGATAAGACACTAAATGGTAAGGTGAAAAGATATATATAAAGAGGATATAAAACTTATGTTTATTGATGTTAAAGATAAAATTGTTGTGATTACTGGTGCTTCAAAAGGTATTGGTAAAGGCTTAGCTCTAGGATATGCAAAAGAAGGAGCTAAGGTAGTGTTGAACTATCTAAACAGTGAAAAAGAATCAAATTTACTTATAAATGAAATATCATTATTTAATAAGAATTGTATTTCTATTAGAGCAGATGTATCAAAAATAGATGATGTCAGAGAATTTTGTAAAAAAACGATAGATATTTATGGCAGAGTTGATATTTTAATAAATAATGCAGGAATTTGTTCTGATAATAGTGTTGTAAATATGAGTGATGATCAATGGGATAGTGTTTTAAATGTTAATTTAAAAGGAGTATTTAATGTCTGTAAAGTTTTTTCAAAAGATATGATTAAAAATAGGATGGGTAAGATAATAAATATATCTTCCATTAAAGGAACTGTTGCCACAGCTAATCAAGTTAATTATTCAGTTTCAAAATCTGGAGTTAATGTAGTTACAAAAGTATTAGCTAAGGAATTATGTAAATTTGGAATCTCTGTGAATTCAATATGTCCAGGATTTATAATAACAGATTTAAATAAAAATAGTTTAAGCAAAATCAAAGCAGCTAAAAAACTAACTTCTTTAGATACCAGATATAGTTTTGAAGATTTATTAAATTTTATTATTTTATTATCATCTGACAGTATCAAAAATATAAATGGGCAAATATTTAATATAGATTCAAGAATAATT
>JBDMZA010000686.1:0-10761 GCA_039770155.1 Clostridiales bacterium | reverse complement strand
ATATTGCAGTAATATTTAAGAAAAAGAAGTATTTTAAAGCAGTTTAAATTAAATTAAGTACATTTATATTGATTATTATATTTTAATGTTTTATAATAGCTTTTATAAAATATAAAGGGAGGTTGCACAATGAGGCATAATAATTTTACAAATTCACTTAAAACTAAAATATTAGAAGTTAAAGATAAATTTGCTTATTATGGCATTTTTATGTCTAAGTTTTGTGTGACCAATGAATCTGTTATTGACAAAGTAAGTTAAAGTCGAGTCTATACAGACCATGGGTCATGAAGATCCCATGGTTTTATTTATTGCATAAAATTATTTTATTGTTTTTTAATCAATTCTTTAAAAAATCCATGGGAATCTAATAATTTATTAAAAAAAAATAGAAAAAAAGATTATTTAAAGATTACTTTATCTATTGGAGGGATAATATTGCAAAAATTAAAATATATTGCACAATATATAAAAGGGAATAGTATTGCAATTATATTTTCTATAATTTTTGCAAATATAGTAGCTATATTTGCAACGTTAAATCCTATATTAGTTAAATATGGTATAGATATTATAATTGGAAAAAATGAAATAGATCAAAATGAATTTTTTATGATTTATGTTGATAAAATTATTAACATTTGGACAGGTATAAATAGTATTATTCAAATAGGAATTTTCATTTTTTGCTTTGCTTTATTTCAAGGAATTTTTTCATATTTTAAAGAAAGATTGGCGAATAGAGTATCTCAAAGAGCTTCAAAGAGAGCAAGGGAAAAATTGTTTAAAAAAATTGAATACTTGCCATATAATTATCATGTAAATTCCAATTGTGGGGATGTTATACAAAGATGTACTTCAGATATTGAAACAGTTCAAGATTTTGTATCAGAACAATTGTCAAAAATTGGTGAAATAATTTTTACATTAATATATGTTTTAATAATTATGAGTTTGTTAAATATAAAATACATGTTGATTTCGATTATATTATTACCGATTATTTTTGCTTTTACATTGAATTTTTTTATGAAAATACAAAAGGTTTTTAAAGAAGTTGATGAAACAGAAGGGCGATTAACAAATGTTGTTCAAGAAAGTATAACTGGTATTAGGGTTGTAAAAGCCTTTTCGGCAGAAAAAATGGAGATAGAAAGATTTGATAAACAAAATTCGGATTATAAAGATAGAATTTATGACTTAGTTGTTGTGATGTCTAAATTCTGGTCAGTTTCTGATTTTTTATGTATGACACAGTTTTCTTTAGTTATTGTTGCAGGAGTTTTTCTTGCAATGAATAATGTAGTTTCAGTTGGTACTGTAATTGCTTTCTCTTCATATGCAGGAATGCTTATATGGCCTATTAGACAATTTGGACAAATAGCGGCTTCAATGGGACAAGCTCTTGTATCTTTAAAGAGAATAAATGAAATTTTGGAAGAAAAATCTGAATCATACTCAGATGGAGATAAAAAACCAGAAGTTAATGGAAACATAAAAATAAACAACTTAACTTTTGATTATACAGAAGGAAAAAAGATAATAGATAATGTTTCACTATCTATTAAAAGGGGTCAAACAGTTGCTTTTATGGGTGCAACAGGTTGTGGCAAAAGTACTATAGCACATATACTTTTACGATTATATGATTATAAAAAAGGGTCAATAAAAATTGATGATACTGAATTAAGTGAAATAGATAGAAAATGGATAAGAGAAAATATCAGTATAGTATTACAAGAACCATATCTTTTTGCAAGAACTATAAAAGATAACATAAAAATGGGAAGAATAGAAGCTGATGATGAAGAAATTAAAAACTATTCGAAATCAGCTGTAATTCACGACTCAATTGATGCGTTTAAAGATGGTTATAATACTATGATAGGTGAAAAAGGAATTACATTATCAGGTGGTCAAAAACAAAGGGTAGCAATAGCAAGAGCTTTAATTAAAAGATCGCCTATACTCATATTCGATGATTCTTTAAGTGCTTTAGATACAAATACAGATAGTAAAATACGAAAAGCTTTAAGAGAGGATAATGAAAATAGAACTACAATAATAATATCTCATAGGATAACTTCAGTTATTAATGCTGATATTATTTATGTTTTAGAAAATGGTAAGATTGCTGAACAGGGTAATCACTATGAATTAATAGAAAATGAAGGTGGAATATACAAAAAAATATATGAAATACAAAATAATTCTTACAATGAAGAATTAGCATAAGACATAATTAAAAAATAATACCAAATTCTTTTCGTCTGAAATTCGCTTAAGTCATGCGAATTTATACTCGAGAGTTAGAGTTTATTTTTTTGGCTATCCTAAATAAGGGGGAATATTTTAGGTGAATACATTTGAAGAAAAAGAATATTCAAAAAAGTTAAATTTTGGAGTGTGGAAAAAAGTAGTGAAATTTATAGTTCCGCATAAAAGAAAATTTATATATTTATGTTCAATAATGTTTTTGGTTGCGGCAATAGATGCTTTTTTTCCTATTTTGACTAAATATGCAATTGATAATTTTGTTATGGAGAAGAAAACAGATGGAGTTTTGATTTATTCATTGATTGTATTATTTACGATTTTTGTACAAGCAGTAAATGTAAGAATCTTTATACTTATTGCAGGTAGAATAGAAACAGAAATTCCATATAATATGAGAAAAGAATTATTTGAAAAATTACAGGGATTAAATGTTTCTTATTTTGACAAAACACCTGTAGGTTGGATAGTAACGAGGATTACATCAGATATAAGAAAATTGGGACATACATTATCATGGCAATTAGTTGACTTTAGTTGGGCAACAATGATGATGATATTAATGATCATTATAATGTCTATTTTAAACTTTAAATTGGCATTAGTAATTATATTTTTAGTTCCGATTTTGGTAATTATAAGTTTAATATATCAAGCTGTAATTCTGAAAAATACCAGAATAATAAGAAAGAATAATTCCTATTTAACAAATTCTTTTAGTGATTGTATCTTAGGAGTTAAAACAATTAAAACTCTTGTTAAGGAAGATTACTTTTTAGATGAATTTAAGATTAATACTAAAAATTATAAAAAATCATACACAAGAGCAGTAAGTTTTTCAGCATCATATTCACCTATTATTATGTTATTGGGAAGTATAGGGCTTGCTGTTATACTTGTTAATGGTGGATATAAAATAAATAATGGGATAATTACATATGGTACTTTAGCAGCTTTTATAAGTTATGCACTTCAGTTTTTTGAGCCTGTTAAAACTTATGCACATATATTTACTCAATTACAACATTCACAAGCGGCTATTGAGAGAATTGATTCATTGTTAGAAACAGAATCAGAAATAGTAGATAATCCTGATGTAATTAAACATTATGGTGATTATAAGTTATTAAAAAAACATAATTGGCCTAAGATTATAGGAAATATTGATTTTAAAAATGTGTATTTTTCTTATAAACATGGAGAATCTATTTTAGATAATTTTAACCTTAGTGTAGAAAAAGGTGAAAAAATAGCTCTTGTTGGAGAAACAGGAGCAGGCAAAACAACAATTGTAAATATTCTATGTAGATTTTTTGAACCAAACAAAGGTAAAATATTAATTGATGGAATAGATTATAGAGAAAGATCACAAAATTGGCTAAGATCAAATATAGGATATGTATTACAGGATCCACATCTTTTTAGTGGGACAATAATGAATAATTTGAAATACTCCAATAGAGATATTTCAGACGAGGAAGTAATAAAAGCAGCTAAATTATTAAAAGCACATGACTTTATATCTAAATTTGAAAAAGGATACAATGAAGATGTAGGAGAAGGTGGAAATAAACTTTCAAAAGGTCAGAAGCAATTAATATCTTTTGTTAGAGCGGTAGTCTATAATCCTCCAATAATAATTTTTGATGAAGCTACATCTTCTATAGATGTTGAAACAGAGTATAAAATACAATATGCAATAGATAGACTTTTGAGAAAACGAACAGGATTTATAATTGCACATAGATTATCAACTATTCGCTCAGCAAATAGAATTTTAGTATTAAGTAATGGAAAAATTATTGAAGAGGGAAATCACAAGGAACTTTTGAATAAAAAAGGTGAATATTATGATTTATATCAGAAACAGTTCTCTAATAATATAGAAAAAGATAATATTTTAAATGAAATAGATACAGTTAAAATTTAGGATATTCTAAATATGTAAACAGCTTTTAATAATTATTTTAAGCTGTTTACATAAAAAATATCATCATATAAATGTGATTTTATATAGAATTTAATTTCTATTCATTAGAACAATCCTTCGTATCTATTCAATTTATCTACAATATTTTGGGACCATTCATCAAAATTTAAATCTCTGTTTAGAAGGTCTTTTTTAGTAACAAATTTAACTGAGGAATTGAAATTATTTTTTACCTTTTCATATGAAATATCAAGATCACCAATGTCAACGAGAAGAATAATTCCGACTTTATTACTCTCAGTTGAATCTTCACCTGTATATATCCAAAATAATTGTTTTTTATTAATTCCTTTCAGGTTAAGATCTAAAAGATCTTTTAGGTTTTTATTTATACTTGTAGATAGTATTGTATTTAAACCATATCTTATATCGTCTGAGACTAATTCTCCTCCTGTATCAACTGATGTAATATCAAAACTAAATCCAAGAGAGTAGAATTTATAATTATTAGATCCGATTTTTTTAAATTTATTATATACAATAAAAGTATCATAAGATTTAAGTAACACATAGGGTACAATTTTCTTATTATCTTTTAAAGTTGATTCAGTCGAAAAAAGAAATTCATAGGAGTATAAATCAACAGAATCAATTAGTTGTAAACCGGTTCTTAGTCTTCTATTTTTAATACATAAAATTTTTTCCATATAACCAATACCTTTCAAGTAGTAATATAGTTTACATTCATATTATACAATAGTTAATTTTATTTAACTATGATTATTATAATAATTTTAAATAATAATTTAAATAATAATTTTTTAATAAAAATCCGTATTATTTTTTAGGTTCTCCATATTTTAAATTTGAAATATAAATAACATAAGCATAATTAATCATTATACTTATGTTATTTTGCGAAAAATAAGGTTTATTGAGGGAATTCGTAAGAAAATGGAAACGTTGCAATATAATAAATATTTTGATAAAATGAAAGTATAGAATTTGGTAATAATAATAAAGGAGTTAATAATATGCGAATTATATTTTTTTGTAATCCAATGGATAGTCATAAAGTTGATATGGAATATGAATTTGAATATAAAATAGCTAAAAAACTCGGGCTTAATATAGGTTTAGTCAACTATGAAGGATTAGTTTCAAATTTTAATCCTGATGCTGCAGTAAACAATATAATTTCATCAATTAAAAATGGTAATAATGAAAAGGCAATTTTAAGAGGTTGGATGTTAAAACCAAAATTGTATGAGAAATTATATTTGTCATTATTAAAGAAAAATATTAAGTTACTTAATACACCTGAAGAATACAGAAATTGCCATTACATTCCATATTCTTATGAATTTATAAAAAATTATACACCAAAAACAGTATGGATAGAAAAAGAAAAAGTTTTAAGCAATATTGATACAGCATTGGATGTCATAAAAGATTTTAACGGTAAACCTGTTATTGTAAAAGATTATGTTAAATCTAGAAAATATGATTGGGAAGAAGCATGTTATATACCAAATTCTTCAGATGCAAAGAAAGTAAAGGGTGTTGTAAATAGATTTTTAGAACTTCAGGGAGAAGATCTAAATGGAGGCATTGCTTTTAGAGAATTTGTCGATTTGGAATTTTTAACCAAACATTCGAAGAGTAATTTACCTTTATCAAAAGAATTTAGATTATTTTTTGTTAATAAAGAACTGATACAAGTTATTCACTATTGGGATGAAGGCGATTATGGAGAGTTGGAACCTGATTTAAATAAGTTTACAAATATTGCTCAAAATATTAAAAGCAATTTTTTTACTATGGATATAGCAAAAGAAGTAAATGGAAATTGGATTATATTAGAATTAGGTGATGGACAAGTTTCTTGGCTTCCTAAAACTGTTAATGTTTATGAATTTTATAAAAATTTAATAGAAATTTAGATTTGAATATATATAAATTAAAACAACTCATTTATTTTTAAAATGAGTTGTTTTTTTAATAAGGCATAATCAAAAATTTAATAAGACAATTTTTTTCTGAAAATATCAATGGTTTAACGAATTTTCAAAAAAAGTTGACTAGTTTATTTTTTGATTCTGTCTAATTTTAATTGTTTTTACTATATTCATATAATTCAAAACTTAAATCTTTTAAGAAGGGAATTCCGATTGAATAATATTCATAATTATTATCACCAATAATATTATTTCTGTTTGTATAAATTACAGAAGTTAAAATGAATTCAACATTGTTTTTTTCATCAACTATATATGCATTATCAACAACATTTCCATATGCAATTCCACTTTTATTATATATCTTCATTCCTGCGGGTATTGGTTCGTTTGAACCACAAACGAAGTATTTACCATTTATACTGCTTTCTTCTAAATTATTAAGTATAAACTCTCTATCTTTTTCAGTTATATCAAAACCTTCATTTTCTTTATTATATTCAGGAAATAAAAGAGACTTTAATGTAGAATGTAAAGCTTTTATTGATATGAAATTTTTATGTGTAAAATCTTTTGGTTCTGGTATTATACCATTTTCAGTATATGTACCAGTACCTCTTAAAAGATTATTTAATCCTTTATTTGAATATTGCGTTGAATTATATTTGGCTTTTTGATAATAAATAATATCATTTTCTTTTTTAAAAGATAAAGGATTTGTATATCGATTATTTTCGTAAGTCATAATTGTGCCTAATCGATGCATAATAAGGCTCTTACTTAATCCTTTTTGCCAGAGTGCTGTATTTATATATTCTTGTCCTAAAAACTCATAAAGTCTATCAAAGGCATTATAATCATTATACATTAAAGCATTTTTTATATATGTTGCGATTGTGCCTTCTTCACCAGGCTGGTTTTTATAGTCATCAATTTTCATAGAAGAATATTTATTTAAGCTAGGCATTTTTAAAGAATTGAGTTTTTCTAGAGCTAACAAAGAAATTGGGAGTTTTATACTGCCAGCAGGATAAAAATAATTATTTTCATTTAAATTATATTCATATGAAGTAAAAATAGGATTATTATTAATCGTTCGGTCAATTTTTGTATATAAAATTTGAACTTCGTACTTATCCTTATTATCTAATATTTCACTAAAATTATCTCTGTTGGAGGATAAAATATTTTCTATCAACATTTTATTGGTAGTATTTATATTTTTGCCAGATATTTTAATGATTTGCCCATAGTATATTTTATCAGAACTTAATTTATTAAGATCCATTATTTCTTCTATAGTTGTATTATATTTTCGTGATATACTCCATAATGATTCACCTGGAACTACTTTATGTGTAACGTAATTAGTTATACTTTTAGAAGTTCTACTTTCTTCAAAAGTTGTTGTATCAATCAATATACTTTTTTCATTTGGATTCCAAGTTACTGAAAAACCTAAATTTTCTGTTATAAATCTTAAAGGCATTACAGTTCTTGAATTTGAAATTCTTGGGGGAACATCTAATATTGTTTTTTTATTATCTACATATGATATATTACTATCTACCCACAGTTTTATTTCTTTTTTGTTTAACTTTATAGTTATTAGACTATTATCTTTTTGCCAGGAGACACTTCCGCCAAGTATTTCAATTAATGATCTGATTGGAAGTAATGATCGTCCATTTTCAATAATAGGTGAAGTAGATCTTCCAGGATCTATGTCTTTTAATACACCGTCTACATCCATTTTTGGGGAACCAATTTTGTAAATGATTGTTTTGATCTTAATATTTGAGATATTTGCAATAGACGATGAAAACATATTTGCCAAAACAAAAATACAAATTAAAAAACTAAAAAATCTTTTCATTTTATATCCTCCTTTTTTACTTTTGTAAATGTATTAGACAGAATCAGAAAATAGACTAGTCAACTTTTTGATTATGCCTTTTTGCTGTCCATTATTAATATTGTCTTCATTTCATATTGAAGCAAATTGCTTCAATATGTGTAAATTTAAAATTATTAATAAAAATTTATTAAAAAAATTAGATAAAGCAGAATCAAAAATTAAACCAGTTAATTTTTTTTGAAAATTCGTTAAACCATCGATATTTTCAGAAGAAAATTGTCTTATGAAATTTTTGATTATGCCTAAAGAAAATTAACATTACTTAATTTATGTTAACTTCAATCTATGATTTATTATTATATTATATTATAATTAAATAAAAAACAGAATAAAATAATATTTTGTCAAAATAAATATGAAATTAAGATAAAATAGTAATAAGAAATATCTTGTGAATCAAATACAAATATCTTGTGAATATTTGTATTTGATAAATATATTTAGAAAATTTTGTATTTAAGGTCTTCTTTTACACGATAAAAAGCTTTAATAAAAACAGAGTAATCGTAATCAGAGTAAACATTGAATATGATTTTTGTAAATTTGTTAGGATTATGATCTAACCAATTTATTGTAGATTTTAAAGCAATCTCAGCTGCTATATTTTTTGGAAAATCAGAAACACCAGTTGATATACTGCAAAATGTAATTGAATTAATTGAGTCGATTTGGTTTGCTAAATTTAAACATTCTTTGTAACATGATGATAATTGATTTTTATGAAAAGTTATAATATTTTTAAGACCTGAAACATTCGGTCCAATTGTATGAATTACAAATTTTGAAGGTAAATTATATGCGCGTGTTATTTTAGCCAGACCAACAGATTCTGGTTTTCCCTGTAGAGTAATTATTTTATTACAATCATCTCTTAATTGAGGTCCAGATGATGAGTGTATTACATTATCTATACAGTTATGCAAAGGTCTAAAACAACCAAGCATTCTGTTATTTGCAGCATTTATTATCACATCTGAATTTATTTTTGTTATATCATCTTTCCATAAAATAATTTTTTTATTATGTCGTATGTTCATATCAAAAATTGTTTCAGAAACACTTTTTAAAGAATTAACATCAACGATTCCTTTTTTTAATGATTCAGATTGTAGGAGATGATTTAGTAAAACTAATATAGATTCATCTATTGGTTTAGCTTCTCTTACATTTAATAAAGCTCTTATTAGATTACGTTTATCTTTATAAGTAATGTTTGCATTTTCTTGATTGAACATAACATTTTCTTTGGAAAAATATCCCATTAAATCATCTATTATTATTTCACGTTTATCTTCATCTAAAATTGAACTGTGAACTTTAATAAATTCTGTATCCAGATTTATTTTGTCTCTATAGTCAGATAAATTAAAAAAGTTGTTGTTTTCCATTTTGTCTACACCCTTAATATAAAATTATGTAAAATATTCATATGCAAATTATTTATATAATATTGAATAAAATAACTTCGAAGGAAGTTTTTTATGTTTCATATTAAAATCAATAAAAAATGCAGTCATTTACTCAATTGAATTTTTGTAATAATTATTCTTAAATATGAGTATAAATTATTTTCACCTTAATATATGTATAGTTTGTTGAAGATATATATAAAATAAATTGTCATTTTCAATCAAAGAAGAACACTTTCATAGTAATTCTTGTACAAGAAGATGATATTATTCATAAACTCTCCTAAACAACTTTTTTGATAAGAAATACATTTAACATAAAATAAAAATATAATTACAATTTGGTTACTGTTGCATTAAAAAAATATTATATAATTGATTATAAATGGATATTACATTTCAGTCAATAATTAGTCAATAATTGCATATGATGATTATTTAAATTAATAAAAGATATTTGATAAAACAAAAGATAAATATGATAAAAAAAAACCCTGATCAATCAGGGTTATTGGAAGGGAGGTTTATTTTACTAAACTTAAAACTTTATTTTTCGTACAGATTATTTATCGGAATATATTTATTTTAATTAATAAAAAAATTAAATTATTTATGGTTTTATTCATTAAATTTTGAGTTGATTTCTATTAATATCTTTTCAAGTCCCTTTATTATACTTTCATCATAATTTTCAATACAATTTATTTTAAAATCATCAAAATAATCATTTATTGTTGAATCAAGTTTTTTACAAAGCTCAATTGGAGCAACAATATGAATTACTTTTTCAAATTGGCTTTGCCAACTTCTTGTAAGTATTTCTTTTTCAGAATCAGTAAGATTTTTATCCATAACTTCTGTCGGTGTAAAAGAACTGTCTTTTAGTATAAAATTAATTGAACTTATAATTTCTTCTAAATCTATATCTTTTGGGATTTTATTTATTATTTTAGTGTTATGTATATTGTTTTTGAAAAGTACACCTGTTGCAGTAGCTTTAGCTGTTTGATGTACAATTATAAACTTACTGTAAAGATTGTTATATTTAGGTTTTGTAAATGGGATTTCTAAGCTATAAGCTGCGCATATTATGCTTTCAACTAATATTAAAGAATCTATATTACATTCCAATAAGGTATTTTCAATTGAGTTTATCCATAAATCTCCAAAATTAGAATGTTTAATTTCAGATGGTACTGAAAGTATAATTATAGGTTTTGCAAATTTGGGGTTTATTATTTTTATAAGATCTTTAAAAAATAGATATATTGT
>JBDMZA010000685.1:0-4588 GCA_039770155.1 Clostridiales bacterium | reverse complement strand
TTGAAATTGTGTATACTATTTTAGAAAAAATAAACTCTAATTCTCGAATATGAATTCGCATGATTTAGGAAAACTTCAGACGAAAAAAATTCATTAAACTACCAATGAAAGGAACTCATTATAAATGGTTTCAAAAATACAAATGATTATTAATAAAAAAGATTATAAGGTCATACTGGAAAACTTAATTTCATTATCTACACTACAAGTTTTAAATAACTTGTTACCACTATTTACTATGCCTTATCTTGTTCGAGTTCTAGGTCCTGGTAAATACGGTATAATAGCAATTGCACAGGCAATAATGCAATATCTGATAAATTTTACCGATTATGGTTTTAATTTAACTGCAACAAAGGATATTTCAATTAACCGGCATAATAAAGATAAAGTAAATGAAATTTTTACAAATGTTATGATAATTAAGATTTTTTTTATGATAATTAGTTTTTTAGCTTTACTCACAATAACATTTTCATTTCAAAAATTCAGAAATGATTCAGCTATATTTATTTTAACTTTTGGTATGGTTATTGGAAATGTGTTTTTTCCTAACTGGTTTTTCCAAGGTATTGAAAAAATGAAATATATAACTTATGTAAATCTAATTTCAAAATTAATTTTTACTTTTTTAGTATTTATATTTATAAATTCTAAGACTGATTACTTACTTGTACCACTTTTTTATACAATGGGCTTTATTATTTCTGGAATTTTTTCAATGTTTCTAATATTCAAAAAATTCAATGTAAAAATTTTTAGACCTTCTTTTTTAAAAATTAAAGAACAACTAATTGATGGTTTTTATGTTTTCTTATCAACTTTTATATTAAGTCTATACTCAAATACTGGTGTTGTTGTATTAGGATTACTAACAAACAACGTCACCGTTGGTTATTATTCTGCTGGTGAAAAAATCATTGGTGCCTTAGGTCGTATGTTATATCCTATACAACAAGCAATTTTTCCATATATGAATAAGATAACACATTTATCAAAAGCAAATGGAATAAAGTTTATTAGAAAAGTAAGTCTCTTAGTAGGTTCTTTTACCCTTTTTATAACTCTTCTAATGTTTACATTTTCTGAATTTATTATAACAACTTTACTTGGAAACAATTATTCTAATTCTGTAAATGTATTTAAAATACTTTCATTGTCACTTTTTTTTCAATCGATTGCTTTAATATTTGGTATACAAACAATGCTATCTCTTGGTTATAAAAAAGCTTACAGTATAATAATAATATTTGCTTTTTTCCTAAATATATTTCTTATATATGTCTTAAGCTACAATTTTAATCAAAATGGATGTGCAACAGCTGTATTGATTTCAGAAATTTTTATAGCACTTTCAACAATAATCTATCTAAAATTTAAAGGTATAAATATTTTCAAGGAATAAGATATGTGGGAGTATCATAGTAAATGAAATATTTGGAGGATAACAAATGAAAATAAAAAATCTAAAAGAAAACTTTTTTAAAAAAATTAAAGGACAAAAACCTTCTTATAATAAGATTTTATTTGATGAAATAAATAAGCAATTAGAAATTAAACCAATTAAATTTTGGGAATATATTATTGTTATTTTGGGACTTTTCATGTCCACTTATACCCTAATACCACTACTTAGAGATATTCTAGGTAATTCATATGATGCTGCTGAAGGTGATTCTTTTATGCAAAGTATATGGTTTTTAATATATTTTTTAACAACCTTAACTCTACTATTTTACAGAAAATATATATTTTTTCATTTATTTAAAGATAAAGCTTTATGGGCAATAATACTTATGACATATTTTTCTATATATTGGTCCTCTAATTCAAGTTTAACCTTTAGAAGAGCTGTTGCAATAACATTAACACATTTATTTGGTATATATATTGGTTGTACTTTTACATGGAGTAAAATCCTAAAAATTTTGCAAATAGTTTTTGGTATAAGTTCATCTTTAAGTATAGTTTTTGTAATTTTTTTGCCCTCTATATCAAAAGATGAAACTTTTAAGACTGCCTTTAGAGGTGTTTATCTTCATAAAAATTCACTTGGAATATTTATGGCTATTTCAATAGTTATTTGGCTAATCTCATCTTTAGACTCCATAACTAAATTATATAAAAAAAATGATAGTAGAAATTTTAAATTTGTTCTGATTAATGTTTTCTTTTTTATTTTATCATTGATTTTACTTTTACTTTCACAATCAAAAACATCTTTTATGGTTTTATTGATTACAATATCCATAGCTTTTATATTCAAATTAATTCTTCACAAAAAACATACTTTATCATTTTTTAATATACTGTTTTTTAGTATTTTAGCAACTATTATACTATTTTCAAGAAACTATGATTACATACTTTCTATATTGGGTAAAGAATCAACACTCACGGGGAGAATACCCCTTTGGACACTTGTCTGGAGCTTTTTTCTTGAAAAACCTTTTATAGGACATGGATTTTCTAGTTTTTGGTCTACAAATAATGGTGGTGCATATTACATATCAGATGTTTTATTTACATCACCTAATGCTCATAATGGATATCTCGACATTTTAATAAATCTTGGGATAGTTGGAATATTATTATTTTTTATATCATTTAGAAAAAATATTATTCTTTCAATTAGTTTTATAAAAGCTAATAGTTATTATTTAAGTTTTATACCATTTTGCCTGTTTATTTATTTAATTATATATAATTTTACAGAAAGCTTTTTGTTAGTACAAAATTCCTTTGCATGGATAATTTTTGTAACTTTAACTTATAAATTAAGATTAGATTCAGAAACATACAATATTAAAGCATAGGGGCAATTAAAAAGTAATTTCTAATTCTCGAGTATGAATTCCCATGGTTTAAGTGAACTTCAGACGGAAAGAATAAGGAATATAAATGTAGTAAACTATTTTTTAAAAAAAGGAGCATTTTTATGGATAAAAAAATTATTTTTGAAAGTACAAAAAATAATTTTATAGAAGAAAAAATATCATTTATCGTTATTGGAAGAAATCAAAAAAATACAATCTATAATTGTTTAAATAGTATTTTTAGAACATGTAAATTCAATTTAATAACTAATTATGAAATTATTTATGTTGACTCAAATTCATCCGACAGTACAATACAGATCATAAAAGAAAATTTTCCTTCTGTAAAAATCGCAAAACTCACAGGAAAATTTAATGCTGCAATAGGAAGAAATACAGGTGCAAAAATTTCCACAGGAAATACCCTTTTCTTTATTGATGGTGATATGGAAATTAATAGACATTTTTTAAAAAAAGTCTATTCAAAAAGTATTGGTTTAAAGAAAAATGTTATTTCAGGTAAAGTTCAAGATTATTTTTATGATAATTCTTGGAATGGAGTAATTAGAATTAGTAATGATAGATTTGGTATTAAAAAAAATTCTTATCAATCATTTTTAGGTGGAATTTTTATTATAAAAAGAGAAGTATTTTTTAAATTTAGAGGATTCACAAATTACTTAAAAGAAAATGAAGATAAAGATTTTGCGCTTAAATTAAGTTCAAATGGAGAATTTATTTATTATCTGAATTTACACATAGCTAAACACCACACTATAGATTATAATGATTTTTCAAGAGTAATAAACAGATTTATTAATGGAAATATGTTTTTTCCATCAATAATATTCAGAAAATATTTTACAAATATTAACTATTTAAAATCATTTTTTAAACTTTACAAATCATTTATTATATTAATTTTATCTATTGTTTTAGGAATAAAAATAAGTTTTATACTTTTCTTTATTTATCCAATTTTTATAATTATAAAAGCTTTTACCAAGCCAAACACTTCTATTTTAGAAGAACTTTTAGGAACATTTTTATTAAATATTTCTTTTGTGATAGGTTTATTTTTCTTTTATCCAAAAAAAATAGATGATACTAACATTACTTACGAATTACTGTAAACAGTATTTTAATAGGAGAATCAGGACATTAAGGAGTTATTATGAAAAAAATATTATTATATGGACCTTTGTCAAAAGTTATATCAGGCGGTTTTGACAGAATGAATATGAATACTTATAATCTATTCAAAAATGATGAAGAAATTAAAATTATTAAAATGCCTATGATGAAAATGAAATTAAAAGGAAAATTAAAATTAATATTATATCCCCTATTTTATTTTATTTCATTTTTGTATTCTTTTTTATATTTAATATATTATAAAATTAAATATAAGCCCGATGTACTACATATAACTGCTGTAACAACTTTTATATATAGAGATATTTTTATATTACTTTTAGCAAAAATACTCTCAATAAAAATTATTTATGATATTAGAGCAGGTTTGTTTATTTCAAATTACAATAGTAAAATAAAAAGATTTATTTACAATAGAAATTTTAGTATTTCAAATCTTATATTAGTTGAGGGAAAAAAATATATTTCCTTTTTAAAATCAAAAGGATTTAATACAGTTTATTTACCTAATTATACTTCAATTGAAAAAAACTATACTAACAATATATATACATCTAATAAAATTATTAAATTTATATATATTGGAAGAGTCAATAAATCCAAAGGTATTACTGACT
>JBDMZA010000684.1:0-3973 GCA_039770155.1 Clostridiales bacterium | reverse complement strand
TCGATATTTTCAGAAAAAAATTGTCTTATGAAATTTTTGATTATGCTTAAATTATTTATTCATATATTATTTTTCTAAATCTTAAAAAATAATATCACATTTTTAAAATTTGAGAATCACTAAAATAATATGATTCAATATTTTAAAGTGTAGATTTATTTTTTTGTTGTCTCTAAATCATCAGATTGTTTTTCTTTTTTAGTTGATTTTAAATTATTTACCTTTGAAACTAGTTCTGGTATTTTATCAATAAGTTTTTCAAGTGCTTGCGAGTTTTTTAAAGTTATTAATTCAGTTTTACTATCTTTTATAACGAGAACTGCTAAAGGTGTTATTTTAGCACCTATTCCAGCGCCAGCACCCATTCCTTTTTCTCCTTTTGAGGTTTCACCATCTCCAGAACCTGAGCCAAGTCCAAATGAAGCAGAGATTAATGGAACTAAAGTAGTTTCTCCCATTACTATAGGTTCACCTATAACAGTTTGAGATTTTATAAAGTCCTGTAATTTCTGAAATAAACCATCAATATTTTCTTTGATATTTTTACTTACATCAGCCATTTAAAATTTCTCCTCTCTTTTAGGTATAATCAAAAAATAAACTAGTCAATTTTTTTGAAAATTTGTTAAAACATTGCTATTTTCATAAAAAAGTTGTCCTATGAAATTTTTGGTTATGCCTTATAAATATACTTTTTAAAGTATATATTTTATTTGGTATATTAATTATGATTTTTACTATTAAGTAAAAAATCATTATCAAATAAATTTTACCTTTTACAAATAATTTAATTTCTATGATCTCATCATCAAAAACAGTGTTTAAAGATATATTATAATCTTTAAAAAGATCCATTAAAATATAATAATAAGCATTTAGTATTCCTGTTAAATATGGATCTTCAAAACCAATTTTTGCTTTTAAAACCAGCTTATTTGGTAAAATGTGTTGTATGATTTTTTTTGTATTTTTTAAAATAGAATTTATAAAGTTATAATTTAAAAAACTTGTAAAGTTCATATTTTTGGTGTTTCTTTTCCTATTCTCTTTTAGAGTTTTAGTTTTAGTAATATCTTTTTTTAGTGTGAATTTAAAACCAAATAAAGTTATTCTTGTTTTAAAGTTAGTGTTACTATTTTTTGATATATTTAATTTTAGAAGTCCTAAAAATAATGATATATTAGTATTCATTGATAAGTTGTTAAATTTATTTAGAATAATTGAATATTTTATTGGTAAAGTGATTAATATAATTATTAAAAATAAACAAAATAAAATTATTATAGTAAAAATTTTTAAAACTATCATAAGATAAACCTCTTTCTTATTTGTTTGAACCCAAAATTAAAAGTACTTATGGAAAGCTTGTTCATAAAATTAAAACTCTTTTGTACTGTTATTGTTAACGGATTTTTTTGAGGTATAAATTTAAAGAAGATTAATGATGTTTTGATAATAGATATTTTTTCATTATTACCATTTTTAGTATTTAAATTTTCTATGATATTTTCAGCTATTGAATTTAACTCAGTAGGAAATTCAATTTCATCATTAACAATACTGTTTAATTCATACATTAAAAGCTTTAAATGTGTTAGTTCTGTTTTGCATTTTGAACATTTTTTAATGTGCTCATCTAATATTATTTTTTCTAATCTGTCTAAAGTATTATCCAGATATTGTTGAAGAAAGTCATTATCTATTTTACAATTCATTTTATACCTCCCATATACCTTTTTTTAATAGTGTATCTTTTAAAATTCTTCTTGCTTTATATATATTTGTTTTAACAGTACCTAATGGCAATGACATTGAAGAGGCGATTTCGGAATAACTTAGTTTGTTAAAATGCCTAAGTATAAATACCATTTTAACTAATTCAGGCATTTTTTCTAATTCTTCTTCAATAATATTTTTTGTGTCAAAAAACATTATTTTATTTTCAGTAGATTCATTAGATATTATTTTCTTATTAATTATATTTTCATCAAGGCTTTCAGTTTTCTTTTTTTTAGTTCTGCAAATATGATTTAAACAAGTATTAACTGTTATTTTATTTATCCAAGGTTTAATTCTTTTGGTTTTATCAAAGTTATTCAAGGATTTATAAATTTTAATAAAAATTTCCTGTGTAAGATCAAGAGAATCTTCTTTGCTGTTAGTATATCTGTAACAAATAGAATATACATGTTTATTAAAATTTTGATACAAAAGATTAAATCCTTTAGTATTATTTTTTTTGTATAATATAATTATATTTTTATCATCTATATTCATAAGTTACCTACCTTATATAACATTAAAAAATTAAATATTATTTTGATAAAAAAATATTTTAAATAAAAATTTTATTTTAAATAAATTCTATATTAGTATATACAAAAAAAATAAAATAAAGTTTTAGTTTTTTAGATTTTTTTAAACTTGACAATAAATATAGTTATTATTATAATGTTAATAACAAAAAGATAATAACATTAAATAATAACATTAAACAATAACATATTGAAGTAAATAACTTAGAGATATCTAAAAAATAAACTAGTCAACTTTTTTTGAATATTCGTTAAACCATCGATATTTTTAGAAAAAAATTGTCTCATGAAATTTTTGATTATGCCTAAAAGAAGATTTTTCGTTAATGTATTTTAAAATCAAAAGCATGAGTAGCTATTTACTTCGAAAGTTATGAAATAATTATTCTATATATTAAACCATTAATTGAGAATCTAAAAAACAAAATTATTGAGAAGAATAATTTATTTTTTGATATCCCTAAGGAGGAATTTAAATGGATAATAATAAAACCCTCTACAATGAAATTGTAGATATTAATTATATTGGAAAACAAATAAATCCAATAGACATGAATAGTTTACTCAAAAAGGCTTCAAAGGAAAAAATTCCCTCAAATGATACTAAAGTATTGGTTATTGGTATAGATTATCAAAATGATTTTATTTCAGGATCACTTTCAGTAAAAGATGCAAATAAGGATTTAGAAAGATTTACAAAGTTTATTTACAATAATATGAGCAAAATTTCAGAAATAGATGTTTCAATTGACACTCATATACCACAACAAATTTTTCATCCTCTGTGGTGGATTGATGGGGAGGGAAATAATCCTAAGCCTTTTACAATTATAAAATTGGAGGATTTAGATTCTGGAAAATGGCGAGGTCTTGATCACTTGAAATCAAGAGATTATGTTGAAAATTTAGAAAAAACAGGCAAAAAAGTGCTTTGTATATGGCCTTATCATTGTCTACAGGGAACTTGGGGAGCTGCTTTAGAAAATCAATTTTCAAATATGCTGTATTTTTTTAATGTAGCAAAGAAGTCTTTTGGACAGCGTCTTGTAAAAGGTTTGGATCCATATAGTGAAATGTTTGGAATTATAAAACCTGAGTATGATACAAAAAATTATATAAATACTGATTTCTTAAATAAATTAAAAGGATTTGACAAAATTATTATAGGCGGAGAGGCTAAAAGCCATTGTGTTTTAGAATCTGTTAGACAAATCTTAGAACATTATGAAAAAAGATCTGATATAACATCAAGAATATATATATTAGAAGATTGTATGAGTTCTATTGATGGATTTGAATCAGAAACAGAAAATATTTTTAATGAATTTAAATCAAAATATAAAATAAAAATAGAAAAATCAGATTTGATTAAACTCTAAAGTATATATCAATTTATGCAGTTTTAATTTTATTTAAACAATTTAGCATAAGAAAATTAAATTTAGAAGTGTAATAATTATACAATGATAATAGTATAAAGATATTAAATTTGGGCGTTAGCATAAAATAATTCTTCTAAATAAGTTCATACTATCTGTAGCGATATTTGGGAATAAAAATATTGCTATAATGTGGTATAGTTATATGAAGAATTATTTCATATGTTTGGGATATCCAAAAAAAATTAATCTGAATTTAAAATTAAAATATAGAATCAT
>JBDMZA010000683.1:0-5150 GCA_039770155.1 Clostridiales bacterium | reverse complement strand
ATCCAAAAAATAAACTCTAATTCTCGAGTATGAATTCGCACGATTTAAGCGAATTTCAGACGAAAAGAATTCGGTATTATTTTTTAGGTTCTCCTAAGTGAATTTCAAGCGAAAAGAATTGGTTATTATTTTTTAGAATATCCTAAGGAAATCATAAAAGATATTAGTTAGAAAGAATTGTATATTCTATTTATTTTAAATGTATAATAAAATTTGGGGAGGTAAATTGTATGAAAAAAGCAAAGTTAGTAATTATTACATCTATTGTATTAACTGTGGTTTTAAGTTTTGTATTAGTTTTGCAGCCACTTAGTGCTGCTAGTGAAAGAATTGTTGTTTCAGGTACAGAATTTAGTATTGGTGGAAATAGGATATGGATGAATGGAGCAAATACTCCATGGAATAGTTGGAATGATTTTGGCGGCAATTTTAATTATGATTGGTGGGATAGCCATTTTCAAGAGATGCATGACAATGGAATGAATTCAGCTCGTGTATGGATAACATGTAGTGGAGAAGTCGGTATTAATATTGATGATTCAGGATATGTTTCAGGTGCAACAAGTGCTCATTGGAAAGATCTTGATAGTTTATTTGAAATTGCACAAAACAGAGGAATTTACATAATGGCAACATTAATTTCTTTTGACCATTTTAAGAATACTTATACAACTTATCAAAAGTGGCGTAATATGATAACAAATCCATCAAATGTCGATTCTTTTGTAGAAAATTATGTAACTCCATTTACAAATAGATATAAAGATAATTCATATTTATGGTCGATTGATTTATGTAATGAGCCAGATTGGATTTATGAAAATGCTGAGTGTGGTCAACTTGATTGGTCATATCTTCAAGACTATTTTGCAAAATCAGCAGTAGCTATTCATGAAAATAGTGATGTTTTAGTTACCGTTGGTACTGCAATGATAAAATATAATAGTGATACTTGTCCAGGTGCTGAAGGTAACAAGGTTAGTGATGCTGCATTACAAAGTGTTGTAGATTCGTCAGAGGCAAAATTAGATTTTTATTCTACCCATTATTATGATTGGATGGAAGAATATTGGGGAGATATCTTCTATCAATCACCTACAACTTATGGTCTTGAAAATACTAAACCAAATATGGTAGGAGAAAATCCAGCAGTAGGCACATCTGGTCATACTATTACTGAAGATTATGAAAGTTGTTATCAAAATGGATGGCAAGGAGCAATGGCATGGACTTCCAATGGAGTAGATTCAAATGGAAATATGTCAAATTTAGGACCAGCAACAAGTGCTTTTAGAGATAACCATTATGAACTTGTTTTCCCATCAGGTGATAGTACTAAAACACCTACAATGGGAACTTCTACAGAAACGTCAATTCCAACGGATTCTATTACAGATAAACCAACTGAAACACCTTCAATTGAAACACCTTCAACTGATACCACTTGTTCAATAGGCTACAATATACAAAATGATTGGGGCGCAGGCGCTACAATTCAAGTTATAATTAATAATAATGGTGTAGCTGCAATTGATGGATGGAACCTTGAATGGATATTTTCGGGAACTCAAGAGATTATTAATTTATGGGCTGGAAACTATACTCAAGATGGATCAGCAGTTTTAGTAAGTGATAGTGGTTGGAATAGTAATATTTCAGCAGGTGGTTCAATATCATTTGGTTTTAATATTAACTACACAGATGTAAATGAAAAACCTACTAGTTTTACATTAAATGGAGAAGCTTGTAATGTAGAATAAATTAAAAGAATGGTCACAATATATTTTGTGACCATTTTTAGTTTTTGTATTTGTTTATAATTTATTAGATAATTTTTTATGCATTAATTTTATGAATTATATATATCAATTGGACAGACCTATAATTTTTTGTTATTATGTTAAAATATTAAAAAAAGAGGAGTAATTTTATGAATAATAATACAAACGAAGTTTTAGCTATTGTAGGAAATAAAAAAATAACAAAAGGTGATTTAGATGCTGTTTTAAAAACCATCCATCCACAAACTGCTCAACAATTTCAATCTGAAGAAGGTATGAAAAATTTATTAAATGAATTAGTTAATCAAGAATTATTATATCTTGAAGCTATTGATAATGATTTTGATAAAGAAGAAAATTTTTTGATAGAGGTTCAAAAAACCAAATCAAATATGTTAAAACAATATGCTATTAATAGACTTTTATTAACAGCTACAGTATCTGATGAAGAAGTTAATAAATTTTACAATGATAATGAATCAACCTTTGTGTCTCAAAATAGTATTAAAGCAAGTCATATACTTGTTGAAAGCTTAGAAAAAGCTCAAGAAATTTCATCTGAAATTAATAATGGCTTAAATTTTGAAGAAGCTGCTAAAAAATATTCAAGTTGTCCAAGCAAGGAAAAAGGTGGAGATTTAGGATTTTTTAATAAAGGATCGATGGTTCCAGAATTTGAAAAAACTGCATTTGAAATAGATTTAAATGTACTTAGCGAACCAGTAAAAACACAATTTGGATATCATCTAATTAAAGTTACTGATAAAAAAGAATCTAAGGCTCAATCTTTTGAAGAAGTTAAAGATTCAATTAAAAAACAGTTATTGATTAAAAAGCAACAAGAATTATATCTTAAAAAATCTATGGAACTTAAAAATAATTATAAAGTAATACTAACCTAATAATAGTCTTTATATTTGAAAGTTATTTAGTGGTATAATAAATATATTAAATTTAAAATAATTTTCATTTTATAAGGAGGAATTTTAGATGATTATTACAACTGCAAGTATTAAAGTTTCAGAAAATAAAATTGAAGATTTTATAAAAGTTACAATAGAAGACTATAAGAAAAAGGAAATATCAAAATGGTAAATCTATTTTTTCAATTTTCAAATATTCCTAAAATAATGTTTGGATTTGGCATGTTACAAAATATTGTTGATATTGATCTTTTAAAAAAATCTTCAAATATTTTATTGATTTCTGGTGAATCAATAAAGAAAACTAAACCATTTTTAAAATGTATTTATAAAATAAAATCAATGAATCTTAGTATTGTAGAGAAAATTGTATTTGGGGAACCATCACCTGGTATTATTGACAATATTGTATCTTCTGTAATTTCTAGAGATATTGATCTTGTCATTGCTATTGGTGGTGGTAGTGTTTTAGATGCCGGAAAAGCTGTAAGTGCAATGTTACCTTTAAAAGAATCAGTTTTAAACTATCTTGAAGGTGTAGGGAATAAAGATCATAGTGGTGTGAAAATTCCATTTATAGCAGTACCTACTACATCAGGTACGGGAAGTGAGACAACTAAGAATGCTGTACTTAGCAATATAGGTAGTGATGGTTTTAAAAAGTCACTAAGACATGAGAATTTTATTCCAAATATAGCAATTATAGATCCTGAATTAATGATTTCATGTCCTAGAAATGTCACGGTATATAGTGGGTTAGATGCACTATCACAGCTAATCGAAGGATACTTATCACCTAAGAATTCTCCACTTACTGATTGTATGGCTTTGGATGGTATAAGGTTTTTTAGTGAATCTTTTATTTATGTATGTACTAATAAATCTAAAAATTTAGAATTTCGAAGTAAAATGGCTTATGCAGCATTTCTATCAGGAGTAGTATTGGCAAACGCAGGTCTAGGTGTTATTCATGGATTTGCTTCTCCAATTGGAGGATTTTTTCCAATTAATCATGGAATAGTTTGTGGACGACTTTTGCCTGAAGTAATAAAAATGAATGTAGATACTTTAAAATCTAATGGAAGTAAAGAAAGCCTCTTCTATTTGAAAAAATATGCCAAAGTTGCTAATATACTGACAAATAAAGATGGAAGAAATGAAATAGAATCATGTAATAATCTGGTTAATACTTTATATAGATGGATTAAATTATTTGAAGTTCCTGATTTTAAAGATTTTGGTGTTAAAAATTCTGATTTTGAGAGAATTATTAATAATACAAGTATGAAAAATAATCCAGTAAAATTGTCAGAAGATCAATTGATAACTATATTAAGAAATTCCATGGGCTAATCTGTGAAGATTTATATTGGACATAATCAAAAATTTCATAAGACAATTTTTTTCTGAAAATGCTGATGCTTTAATGGATTTTCAAAAAAAGTTGACGAGTTTATTTTTTGCTTCTGCCTAAGTTTATCATTTTATGGATTATACATTGAATTCTTTTCATATGAAATTTGCTAAAATCATGAAAATTCATACTCGAGAATTAGAGTTTATTTTAAGGAGATTATATTATATAATTAAGAAGAGTATTGACAAATTATAGCTATTTCAATTAAAAATGTATGATTTGAAGGAGGTTTATCATGGATAGAACAATGATTAATCAAAATGTTCTAAATGTTTCTACAAGTGAACGTGCAGAATTCATAAGGAAAACATATATGCATTTAGCGTTGGCAATTCTTGGCTTTGTTGCCTTAGAATACGTATTATTACAACAGGTATGGATAACAAATTTAATTGATATGATGACTGGAGGTATGAACTGGCTTATCGTTATGGGAGCTTTTATGCTTATTGGATGGATTGCTGATAAATGGGCTCGTTCAAGTGTTTCTAAAAGTATTCAGTATATAGGATTATTTTTATATGTTATCGCAGAAGCTTTTATTTTTATTCCATTGTTATACTTTGCTATGTATTATACCAGTCCTGATGTTATTCCGACTGCTGGAATGATTACAGGATTACTATTTATAGGATTAACATTTATAGTTTTTACAACCAATAAAGATTTTTCATTTTTGGGCAGTATATTGAAAATAGCTTTTTTTGTTGCTTTAGGCATAATAATAGCAAGTGTTATTTTTGGTTTTACTATAGGTTTATTGTTTTCAGCTATTATGGTGATTTTAGCTTCGGCTTCAATATTATATACAACATCTCAAATTCAAAGACATTATAGTACTGAACAATATGTTGCAGCTTCTTTATCATTATTTGCATCAGTTGCTTTGTTATTTTGGTATGTGTTGAGAATAGTTATTTCAATTTTTGGTAATGATTAAGGCATAATCAAAAATTTCATAAGACAATTTTTTTCTGAAAATATCGATGGTTTAACGAATTTTCAAAAAAAGTTGACTAGTTTATTTTT
>JBDMZA010000682.1:0-6529 GCA_039770155.1 Clostridiales bacterium | reverse complement strand
TGAGGTTGCTTTAGTAATATTTTTGATTTGTCGTACCCTAATAACTTCTTAAAAGAATTTAGATTTAAGGTTTTCTAAAAACTCAAGGAATTTTTCAAAAGTATTTAATTTTTTGTATTTTTCTATTTTTATATTTTTTGAATTTGTATCAAAAGATAAAACAGATGATGTATCTTTTAATTTTTTTGTTTTAATAAGTTTATTGTCTCCATATACTTTCCATGTACCATTATTTAAATCTGAAATTAAAAAATCTGTTTTAGAATTATTTGTATTTTTAAATGTGAAACTACTATTTGTTTTTCTATTATTTTTACTAAATAAGACAGACTTATTATCAATGTTTATTTTTAATAAATTATTTGACACAAATGATTTTTTTATAGGATATAGAACTTCTTTACTTTCATCACTTATTTGCATAACATTTAGAAACTGGTTTGACTTTTTATTTTTGCTGTAGAATAGTTCTGTTCTGTAATTTCCTGAGTCAATATCAGATACATAGGATTTATTTGGATAATTTTTTCCATTTACTAAAAATTCTTTTCCAGATCCACCTATAATATTAACAGAAGCTATTTCATTTTCTGGCATAAGAATAGTATTTGTTAACTTACCACTATAACCATCTTCTTTTCTTGATATTATTACATTATTATCACTATATTGTGGTTTTTCAATTGAATGCAACAACCATGTTTTTTTCATTTTTGTTTGTGAAGATACTAAATTATCATAGATGATTAAAGAAGCAGGTATATCATTATTTTTATGATTTATAAATATAAATGTTCGTGTGAGATTTTCTATTTTTGAACTATATGCATTACTTATATTTCCTTTAAGATATGAAAATACTGGTTCTTTTTTACTTGGACCATACCAAGAATCTTGAACAGAACCAGTTTTATAGTCATTCTTTTTAAGATCACTTAAATCATAGGCTTCCTCACCATTATTTGGAATCTTTTGCCCACCATCATTTTCAAGTTGCTCATCTTGGTAGATAAATTTTTCATCAGGATCGGTTACTAAAATACTATTATGAGCTATGGTTCTTCTATAATAATTTTTATAGTGTTCACTATTGTAACCACCTGTGTCACCCTCATAAACTCCTGAATCTATAGCTAAAGCACCCTTATAATATATTTGAAAACTTCCTGAATCAAGATGACTGTGATTTGCAAAATTATATTCACCTATTTTCATTTCTACTACTACTGAATTAGAATTTTTTCCTTCATCCCATCCAGTACGAGCTATCATTTTTCCTATTGGAGAAGAAAAATATTTTGTAAGGGGCAGTGATTCAAAAGTAGATTTTTTTATTTTAGGATCATAAAAAATCAAGTATAGTATGGGTTCATCAATATAATAGAAGTCAAATTTAGAGGCCATATTTGCTAAATATGGATTATTAGTGAATTTAGAAGCTATTATATAGTCAAGTCGCGAAATGTATTTTCCGTCAAAAGTATCACCTTCAGATAAAAATTTATTATCACCACGTAGGTGGTATATCCAGCTTAGTGGGATTTCTAACTGATTTTTCCCATAGGGAAGTTTGTATCCAATTTTGTCTAAGAGGACATAGGACATTAATTCACTTTCAAATCTTGCAGAACCATAATTTGTACCTTGATGATGCGTATTAGAATTGTAGATAAACTTTCTTGAAGGAATAAACTTTTTGTTTATATCTTTTATAGCTTCATTATAAAATGATTTGTCTTCATCATAAACTGCTATAGAAGCTGCTAAATAATTCTTAAGAAGTAAATCACCACTTGAATGACTGGTTAATGTACTGTCATAGTGTATGGGATAACTTAATTCTGTATATTTAGTCAGTTTCTTAAATTGAGATATTAAAGTTACTCTTTGTTTTGAAGATAATAAATTATAACACCAATCATATACTAAAGCTAAACTAAAAGTAAGCCTTGAAGCCATATGTGAGTTATTGAAATAAGCTTCATTTTTTAAGGCCTTTTTTAAAAGTTCATATGACTTTAAACCATTATTTTTATCCTTATTTATAAGATATAAAAAAGCATTTGCTTCAATTGATTTTAAAAAGTCATAATCATTTTCTCCATGAAGATATAGTGTACTATTTTTAAGTAATTCATTTTTTGTTTTTTCAAATTCTTTACTATTGTATTTATTTTTTAAATCGGCTATTTCATCTGATGAAACCAATACTTGTGGATGGGAATTTTTTTTTGGATAAATATTTTTTTTAGTATTTTCTGCAAAAATATTCTTATAGCCTACAATAAAAACTATAAAAATTAGTAGTATAATTAGTCTTTTTCTATATTTAGTCATTTAATACTCCTTTATTTCTATAAATATACTTAAAATATACTTAGAACATCATAAAACATAATATTGAATTCTTTTCGTCTGAAGTTCTCTTAAATCATAGAAATTCATACTTGAGAATTAGACTTTGCTTTTTTGATATCCTTTGTATCTAATATTTCTAATTTGTGTTTTAGTGATATTAAAATTAGACCTATAGTGATGCTAAGGAAGAAAAAAAATAAAATATCTTTTAATCCGATAATTTCTGATTTTACATTTGGTAAAGTTGAACTTTCAATTATATTAATGTTATTTGTTAAAAAAATATTTTTGATTTCATTTTTTAGGGTTTTTGCTGTTTCATTTGCTATTAGTACAGATCCTCCAGGTGTGTCATATTTTGTTTCTATAGTAATAATTCTAGATTCTTCAACATTGTTAACTTTAATGATATTACTTAGTTCATCTTTATTTAAATTTTTAATTCCATATTTTTTTAAAGTGAGTAATAATTTATTTAAAAAATAATCTGTCTTTGTAAATTCAGAATAATCTTTAGATAACAAATTATTTTTAAGAATATTTTGATAGTAATTATAAGAATAGGCTTTGTTTTTATTTTCATATACAAACACTTTACTTACACTTGTATTTGTATATTTTTTTGAATCAAAAACTATTTTATAACTGCTAAATACTATTACTAAAGTAAGTAATATAAGCCAAGAATTTTTAATAACATAAATGAATGATTTCTTAAATATATTTTCCATTATATAACTCCGTTTATAAAGTTTGAGAATTAAAAAAATAATATCGGATTCTTTTCGTCTGAAGTTCATTTAAAACATGGGAATTCATACTTGAGAATTATGATCTATTTTTTGATATACTTAGTAGAAATAGGTCTATATCCAAGTTTATAAAATTCAATAAGATATATTAAGGCAAGACCTGATATAGTACCAAATAATACAAATCCTAAAGTTAACATAACTTTTCCAGGACCGGTTGTTACAACATTATTATTTGCCTTACCTATTATATTTACTGTATCAATACCTAAAATTTCTTCAGATTTTTCTTTGAAAACTTCAGAAATAGTATTTGAAAGAGCAACTGCTAATTTCTTATTCTCATCTTTGTATGATAGTTCTATTATTCTGGTACCTGATTGTACGTTTATTGTAATGTTTTTATAAATTTTTGAAGAATTTAAATTGCCATATTTAGATTTTAATTCTTTTTTAGCACTATCTAAAATAGATGATGTTTTTATCATTTGTTGAAAATCTGATACAAGCATTTCACTAGATTTTAAACTTTGATAAGTAGAATCGGGATTGTTTACAAGTTTCATTTCTTTTAAATTATTTTGAGTTTTTTCATCATTTAAAATATAAATAAAGAGAGTTGAAGTAGCATTATATTTGCTTTTTATTTTATAATTTGATAGTAATAATCCCAAAGTAAGAAATATAATAATCATTATTATAAGAATCCGTAGATGTTTAAATACAGATTTTAAATAATCTTTCATAAAAAGTTGCCTCCTGTGTAAAATTTATCATTTGTTTAAGATAATCTAAAAGCAGTGATGTTTTATTTTATCTATAAAATATAATTATTCTAATGAAAATAGTTTATTTTTTGATTCTGCTTTATGCCTTGTTAGCCATATATATTAATAAATAAGAAAAAAAAATTCAAGACATGTAATTTGAAAATTACAGCTATATAAGCTAGTAATGGTATAACATAAAGCTTTATTAAGTTTATATTATATATAGATATCCAAAAAATAAACTCTAATTCTTGAGTTTGGATTCGAATAAGGCATGAGATTTAGAGGAAAAAAATTCAATGATTTAAAGAAAATTCGTGTGAAGACAATGAGATACAAAAAGTGAATCTGTTCTAATTAAGATATAGTTTTTTTCCGATAATATATAAGGTAAGGTTGGTTTCACATAGTTGTACATGGAGTTAAGGTTTATTTTTTGATTCTGCCTTATGAAAAATTATTTAGTTTAAGGATGATTTAAATGTTAAAATATAAAGAAGAAAAAGAAGAAATGGAAAATCAAATAAAATTAAGTGAAATGAGATTAAAAATAGCTACTGACAGTGCTAAAATTGGTCTTTGGGAATGGAATGTAATAACAGGTGAAATAGTATTTAATAGTTATTGGGCAGAAATTCTGGGATATAAATTAGAGGAACTAGAACCTGTAAGTATTAATACTTGGGAAAATTTAACTCATCCTGACGATTTGAAAAAATCAGATAAAATGATAAAAAAATGCTTTGATAAAGAAATTGATTACTATAAATGCGAGATAAGAATGAAACACAAAAAAGGATATTGGCTGTGGATTCTTGATAAAGGAAGAGTAATAGAATGGGATAAAGACAATAAACCTTTAAAAATGGCAGGTGTGCATATTGATATTGGTTATTTAAAAAAAATAGAGGAAGAATTAAGGGAAGAAAGAAAACTTTTTATGGGAGGCCCAACAATAGTTTGTTTATTGAAAAATCAAAAGGGTTTGCCCTTAGAATATATATCACCTAATATAAAAAAATTAATAGGATATGATTCTAATGAATTAATAGAAAAAGAATTTAAATTTATAAATTTAATACATCCAGAAGATTTAATGAGAATTAATAAAGAAGTAGAATATTTTATAAAAAAAAATGTTTTATTTTTTGAACAAGAATTTAGATTGATAGATATAAAAGGTAAAATAAGGTGGTTTTGGAATTTTACCGTTATAAAAAAAAATGATGAGAATGAAATAACACATTTTCATGGATATTTAACTGATATAACAAAAAGAAGACATATTGAAGAAGAATTAATAAAAGCTAAAAAGCTTGCAGAAACAGCAAATAGAATGAAAAGTAGATTTTTGGCAAATATGTCTCATGAAATAAGAACACCTATGAATGGAATTATTGGATTTCTAGATATTTTAAATAATACAGAACTTTCAGAAATTCAAAAGGATTATATAAAAGAGGTGAAATCAGCTTCAGAAACTTTGTTACATTTGATTAATGATTTATTAGATTTTTCTAAAATTGAAGCAGGTAAAATGAATTTTGAAAATATAGAATTTAATCTTTATGATGTTCTTTATGATACTGTAAAACTATTAATGCCAAAAGCTGATGAAAAAAAACTTGATTTAAATTTATTTATAGATTCAGATGTACCTGATAGAGTTTTTGGAGATTTTTCAAGATTGAAGCAGATTTTAAACAATTTAATTGGAAATGCAATTAAATTTACAATTAATGGAGATGTTACAATTTATGTTAAAGCCGTTAATATAGATGGTTTAAATTATAAGATTGAATTTAGAATAAGTGATACAGGTATAGGTATAAAACAAACCGATATAGCTAAATTATTTAAACCATTTTCACAATTAGATAGTTCCACTACACGGAAATATGGGGGAACAGGTTTAGGTCTTGCTATTTCAAATCAATTAGTAAAAAGAATGGGTGGAGATACTATTAAAGTTGAAAGTCAATTAAATGAAGGATCAGATTTTTATTTTTCTATTAGAACAGAAGTTAGAAATTTGGATATAGTAGAGACTACACAAAAGATTTTGATTGAGGAAATGGAATTATTGATAGTTGATGATAATTATAAAAGTAGAGAAATTATAAAATGTTATTTAGGTGGCTACAATATGAATATTTCTGAAGCAGATTCAGGAAATGAGGCAATAGAAATAATAAATCAAAAAGTAGAAGAAAATAGAAAATTTAATGCCATAATAATTGATTATAAAATGCCATATATGAATGGAATTGAATTGTCAAAAATAATTAGATCAATACCTTCTACTAGGGATACAAATTTATTATTAATGATGACATATACACAAAAAAATGATATTAAAACAATGGAAGATAATAATTTAATATCAATACTTATGAAGCCATTAAAAAAATTAGAATTGATAAAGAGTATAGAAAAATTATCAAATAAAACAAAAGAATAACATATATATTTTGTGCTTTTAAAATTTAACAACTTCGGATATAATTATAAAATTAATAGGTATTTTATAAATTCGAGGTGATAGGTTATTTTGGCAAAAACTAGTGTGAAAGAAAATATTAAAATTATAAATAAAGAATTAATTATAATTATAAATGAGAATGGAACCTTAGAAATTGATTGGAATGA
>JBDMZA010000681.1:0-3125 GCA_039770155.1 Clostridiales bacterium | reverse complement strand
GTCAATATTATGCCAATTAGTATCAGTTATTAAAGTATTTGCTCCGACCAGTACATGTGAACCAATACATATACTATTAGCTGCACCTATTGAAATCCCGCTAAAACCTGAGGAATCCCCAATACTAATTTTTGCATTTTCACACAAAGTGGAAATAATGCATTTTCTAACCACTCCCACCTGATTAGAAGTTTCGTCTGAACGAAATACAACATTGTTGCCAATTGAAATAGCTGATTTTGGTGCCCTAAAGAAATATGTTTTTCCATAAAATTTTATTCCACCACCATAATCAATTTTTCTTAAGAACATATTTATTCTACCCAAAAAAGTTGAATAAAAAACAAGGAATCTTAACCTATAGTTCTTTACCTTATTAAATATTTTTGCATTTAAATCATTGTCGAATTTCATCTATGCCCCAAATCTTTCATGTTTTTTTTAATAAATTGTGTATTCTATCTAAATCACTATAATACTTATCGAAAACTAAAGCAAAGATCAACCCATAAAAAAAAATTGAAGGTTGACTCATAGTAGCAAATGAAAATAAAAAAATTAGAAAAGCAAAAAAAGCACCCCAATAATTAGTTTTCTTGGCAGTACGGTAAAATCTTTTTAGCAATAAAGACCAAAAACCATATAAAAAAACACACCCTACAACTCCATACATAACCAGATGTGAAAGATATCCTACATGAATATGCGAACTGCCGATTGCATTCGAGGCTTTTATTACCTCCTTTGTCATTACACCAGTCCCCAATAAATAGTTATTTGGAAAGAATTCTAGAAAGGTTGCAAGCGCCTTATATCTTGTTGTTTCAGTAACCGCACCTTCTGCAAAAAGACGAGCACTAAACCAATCATTTAAATCATAACCTAAGGTTTTTAAGATTCTAAAGCCAAGAATTGCAATGATAATGGTTATGGCCAGGTACTTTAATAAGCCTTTAATATTTACCTTCTGATAAATAAAGATCTGGAAGGTAATTATAATAAAACCGATTATTACATAACGTGAGTTTGAGAGGAGTGCAACAAGACCTGCAAGAATTAAATACAATAAGTATCCTTTTTTTTTATTTTTTAGCATATATGCTATTAATAGGGCTACGAGAGGCATAAAGGCAAGTCCTAAAGCATTACTATCAATAAAACCAAATATAGATGGTCTTCGGAAAAGATAAATATTTTCTAAAATTTTTGATGAAAAAAACTCATTACTCTCTTGTGGAACCAAAAAGCTTTTATTATAAACTTGTAATATCGATACTATAGCTGAAACAATAATAGTAATTTTGAAAATTGTAATGCTTCGATTTATAAAGCGATCATTAAATCTTGAATTATAAATAATTAACAAAATAAAAAAAATCGATAAATGCTTATTATTTAATAATTTAAGATAATCCCCATCAAAAGCAATAAAAATTCCAGATAAAGAGTAATAAACTACCCAGAAAAAAGAAAACTTCATGAAATTAGTAATAACGATTCTTTCTACTTTAGAAAATAAAAATACGATACCATAAAGAATTGTAAATAAAATTACATAGGACGTAAAATTCCAATGACCAAGTTTATTGTATGTTATTATTGAAATAACAGGAGAAAAAAGCAACAACCCTAGAAAACCTTTTGTTATTTTTCGCAATGATAACATAAAGTGGTAGTATTAAGAATTATTGTCAGATTTTTGAGCAATTGATAGATATTTATTAAGCTTTTTTGTAATTTTCTTTAATATCCTTTTCACCTTTAAAAGAATAATTTTTTTTCGAAATAACGGTTGTATCTTGCATTTATAAACCTCATTTTCTCCATAATATTTTTCAAGAAGATTTTGTATTTGATTTGGTGACCCATATTTTCCTTTCATTCTTTTTAAATCATATAAATAATTTAACACATGGTCATATATAACAAATTCCAAATACCCTGATATAAATTTTGTCTTTTGTATATCATTTATTACACTGCAATTTACCATATAGTCTAATGCTTCGGTAATATCTAAAGTCCAAGAATTAAAAATGTTAAAATAAACTTTGCTTGGTATACTTTCAAATACATTGCCTTTAATGACTAAAATACTTCGATTTTTCTTTAATGCATTTATTAATAAAATAAAACCCAAAAATGAATTATTAATATATTTCTTAAAAACATATTGATCATCTTTTTGATCATTAAGCATAATAATACTACTAATTAAAGTGATCATATATACTTTTTCGTTTAATAAAAAAGCATTAATATGAGTTAAGTTATCAGACACCTCATCTACACCAACAACATTTTCTAAATAAACTATTCCAACTTCACCCGATTTTTTAATATTTTCTATAATTATATTAATTAAATTCTTTCTAATTAACTCATTGTCTGATAGAAGCCAAAAATATTTTCCGGTTGAAAGTTCTCTGCATTTTTTAAAATTTCCATAATAGCCTGTGTTATATGATTGTGTATTTAAAATATAATTAATGTTGTTAAATTTCCTAACAGTTTTTTTAATCACTTTTTGTGTATTATCATCTGAAGCATTATCTGAAATAATAATTTCAATTTCATTTTTAAACGAACTATTTTCAATTTGATCTAATAAATTTGGAAGCGAAATATCTAAAATATTAGCTCTGTTGTAAGTAGGAATAGCAATTGAAAGAATTGGTTTCTTCATGTTTTTTTAATCCTTTAATATCTTTGATAGACCATCTTCTAATGAAACAATAGCCTTCCATCCAATTCTAAGTAACTCATTCGTGTTAGCTTTAGATGACATAATCTCTCCATTACGATAAGGCAAAGCGCCAAACAATAATTTTGTATTACTATTTGTAATGTGTTTTATTAAACTAAGTAAATCTCTTATACTTACAACCTCACCGGTACCAACCTGAAATTCAGTAAAACCAGATAATTTATCAATGTTCTTTAAAACTAAACTATATGCCCTTATAACATCTTCAATATAAATAAAATCGCGTTCTTGATCACCTTGGGTTAGCTTTATACTTTCAATGTTATTATTTATAGCATTAATCATTTGAGGAATAAATTTATGGGATGAGTCATTGGGACCATACATGTGAAATAATTTCATATTCACGAATTTACAT
>JBDMZA010000680.1:0-2599 GCA_039770155.1 Clostridiales bacterium | reverse complement strand
TATGAAGCAGGAAGTGGAAACTTTGATATAGAATCAGATACAACCTTATATGCAAAGTGGACAGTAAATACATATAAAGTTACATTTGATTTGGATGAAGGAATACTAGAGATAACAAATCAAATAAAACAGTATGATTCAACTTATGGAAAAAGTGAAGATGGAACAACGGATGAAACATTACCTATACCTTCTAAAATGGGTTATACATTTGAAGGTTGGTATGACGATAATAAAATTGAAATTACAGACATATCAAATGTTGAAACAGCATCAAATCATATATTGTATGCTAAATGGATAAACAACATCTATGAAGTAACTTTTGATCCAGCAGGTGGCATCGTAAAACCTAAAAATCAAATGAAATTATATGATTATGTCTATGGCAAAAGTTCAGATGGATTAACAGATGAACTTTTACCAATACCAATGAGATCAGGATATACATTTGAAGGATGGTATGTTAATAACGATGGTAAAGAAAATAGAGTTACTAATAAAATTTATTTGAAAATTGCTTCTGACCATAAATTATATGCAAAATGGGTTGCAGTAGAGGAAATCAAAAAAGAGAAAGAGCCTAAGGAGGAGCTTAAGGAAGAAACTAAGGAAGAACCTAAAGAAAAGATTACAGGTGTTGATATTTTAGTTAATGGAAAAATTGAGACAGCTGCTACAGCAAAAACAGAAACTGTTGATAATAAAACAACAACGACAATCCAAGTAAATGATGCATTGGTAGAAAAAAAATTAAAAAGTGAAGGATTGAATTCAATTGTTACAATAACTGTAAAAGAGAAATCAAATGTAGTAGTTGGTTCACTAAATGGAAAAACTGTTAAGGATATGGAAGATAAAAGTGCTGTACTGGAAGTTGTTACAGAATCAGCAAAATATACATTACCTGCATTACAAATAAATATTGATGATGTATCTAAAGAAATGGGAAATGATATTAAATTAAAAGATATAAAAGTTAATGTAATAATTAATGATCCATCAAATGATGATGTTAAGATTATTGAGGATACTGCTAACAAAAATAAATATAACATTATTGTAAAACCTGTTGAGTTTGAAATTACATGTACTAATAATGAAAAAACGGTTAATGTATCTAAATTTAATGGGTATGTTGAAAGAATGGTAGCAATTCCAGAGGGGATTGATCCTTCAAAAATAACTACAGGTATAGTTTTAAACAAAGATGGAACTTTTTCTCATGTACCTACTACTGTTAGTTTAATTGAAGGCAAATATTATGCTAAAATTAATAGTTTAACAAATAGTATATACTCAGTAATTTATAGTCCAATGGAATTTAATGATATGGAAGGACATTGGGCAAAAACATATGTTAATGATATGGCATCAAGACTTATTGTTAAAGGCAATGGAAATGGCTACTACTTACCAGACGATTCAATTACTCGTGCAGAGTTTGCAGCTGTTATAGTAAATGCACTTGGACTTATGAGATCGAATAAAGGTAAAAATGTATTTGAAGATGTTAAAAGTGATAAATGGTATTATAATGCTATATCTATTGCAAATGAATATGGATTGATAAGTGGTTATAAAAATGGTTTATTTAAACCTACCAATAAGATAACAAGAGAAGAAGGTATGTTGATGATTGCGAGAGCTATGAAAATTGCAAATTTCGATATATCTTTGAATGAAAATGATATAACTAATGAACTCAAAAAATATTCAGACTATAATGATATAAGCGATTGGGGAAGGGATGCTATAGCTAAATGTATTAAGGCTGAAATTGTTACAGGATATAAAAATAATTTGATTTTAAGTAAATCTGATATTAGTAGAGCAGAGGTTGCTACAATGATATGGAAAATGCTAAAAAAATCCGGTTTAATATAATAAATAAAAATTAAAAGATTTATAAATTACCAAATAGGTTGTTGCATAATGGCTAAAAAACATTATGCAACAGCTTTTTTGTATATATTTCACAAGGGACAAGGAATATGAAGTAAATCAATTAATTTATTCTTTTATTTTGATTAAAGTTTTAAAATCATTTTCATCTCCATTAAATACATTTAAATCTACATATGAATCGATACCACTAATATGTCCTCTGTTTGAATATTGCCAAAATTGCCATTCTATCTTATCATTATTTGGAGGTTTTACTATATCTCTTATCCAAATTGGGTTATCCTTATATTTACCCTTAATATATTTTTCATATAAATTACTAACTGTATATATTATGGGTTTTTGACCATATGTTTCTTCTAATATTTTATTAAAATTCCCTAATTCTTTATCGAATTCTTCTACAGATAAACCATCTTCTTCAATATCTACTACAGGCGGTAAACTTCCAGATTCTTTTGGAACAACTTCTATAAAATTTTTTGCTTGATTTTCTCCAGTGCTTGATGATATATAGTAATGATATGCTCCTCTATATATACCTACTTTAAGTGATTTTTCCCAATTATATTTAAAATATTTATCTTTATAACTTTCTCCTTCAGTTGCTTTTATAAAAGCAAAATAAATAGATTCTTTTTTAGAAATGCTTTCCCAATCAATGTTTTTTTGATGATTTGAAATATCAATT
>JBDMZA010000679.1:0-5196 GCA_039770155.1 Clostridiales bacterium | reverse complement strand
TTTCTTCAGGAACATTTTCTAACTTATCATCTTCATCAAGATAATCACCAAATTCAATTTCAATAAATTCTCTTAAATTGTCATATTCTTCACAATCGGAGACTATAATAAGTTCACCATCATTATCTATATCATCATTTAAATTTGTATAAATATATCTTTGATCTTCTACCAAATGTATTGGTTTATATGTAATAAGATTATCTTTAGCTCCTGGATAATGGTTTTCTGAAAACTTCTTTAAAAAATATTCTTCTCTTTTATTCAAATCAATAGTTATTTTTTTATTAACATTTTCTTTTTTTGTATGCATTTTAAATTTGACCTCCTATTTGTACAAACTTGAAATTTTATATAAAATTCTGGCTGCTTCATTTACAATTCTTTGATCTCTTTTAAAGTATCTGCTTTTATCTTTATCAAATATTTAATTGTTGTATCTTGTTTTTTGTCTCTTATTGAGGTCATTTGAAAAACTGTAAATTCCAACAACTAAAATTATCAGGTATCAAATATGGTTTGCTTCTTAATATGTTCACTATATGAATAATTATTATAATTATTTAAAAGACATCTTCTAATATCATTTATATCAATTCTACTTACTAAATTTTTTTTCATTTATTTCAACAAAGTTCATTTTAAAATTCTTCATAATATATAATTTATAGTTTATTATGGTGTTTTTAGCCTTTTAAACTATGATTTATTATTTTCCCAAATATCATTATTCTTTCACTTTCTTTCAAAACATATATAATATTCTCCTGGGCAGAATCTGCGATCATAATAGAGACAGCTTGTATTTTTACATCCACCATGAACTTGCTTTTTAAATGTATTTTCATTTTTTTTTATAAATTTACTCATTTTTTTATATCCTTTCCTTAAAATTACTTGTCCATTTAGAAAAGAGATAATATAATAAGGCTAGGTTCTAAATGGGTTTTAGCGCCAGATGGCAAACTTCGTTAGGGAAGCATCTGGCTTGCTTTTATTATTTGTTTCATAAAACCTTTTTTCACTCCTTTGAATTTAAAACAGATATCATCCTGTAATCAGGAGCTTTTTCAAAATCAAAAGTTAATCCCACAGTCATTTCCATTATTCTAGTAAAAGTTCTTAATCCTAGTCTTTCAGAGAGTTCATTCAAATCACAATTAGTTGTAAATATTGTTGCTTTCATATTTGCATATCTTGAATTTATAATTTGGTACAATTTTTCAGAGGTCCAACTATCATCATTTTTTGGCTTTCGGATTCCTATTTCATCCATAACAAGAAGATCACAATCTGTAAGTCCTTTTAAAATATCTGTTTCAGTTTTATATGAGTTACTGTTATATGTTGTAATAATTTGTGATAAAAGATCTGGAACAGAAATGAATATTGATACTATTCCTTTTTTTAAAAGAGAATTAACTACTGAACTTGCAAGCATTGTTTTACCAGTTCCTGGAGGACCACTTAATAGGATTGATTTTTTCTTATTTTCACTAAAATTTCTGGTGTAAGCTGTTACCTTTTCAAAAATGAATTTAGTCTCAGAGTTAATTTTATAATTTTCAAAACAAGAATTTTTAAATCTCTCTCCAAGTCTTGACTGCTTAAATAATCTTTCTATACGTCTCTTTTTCTCTATTAAAGCCTCTTTCTCCTTAATTTTTTTTAGGTGATTAGTTCGACATTGACAAGTAACTGGAAATTCCTTAATCATTCCAAATACTTTCATTTTAAACATTTTTAACTTTCTATGACATATTTCGCATGTTTTATCTGTTAGTATAAAGTTTGGTAAAATCTCGGACACTGTTTCTTTCTGATTTATATTCATTTAATTTTTCACCCCTTGATTTATCAAGCTTTTTAAACTCGTCTTTTATTGCATTAAAATAATATTTAAATGAATTTATATCCTTATTTGGATTTTTGAGTTTATATTTTTTGTATACGTGTGTAACTGTATTTACAATTAGTGATTCTTTTGTAGTTATATCAATATGATTTCTTATAGGATAATCAAGTACTTCAAGTAGAGTTTCGATATCATCAGAATTCATATTCTTACCTGTAATATTAGAATATTTAGATTCTATAGATTTTACAATCATTGTTAGATGATGATTTGAATTAGTATTCAATTCATCATCAATTTTCATTGTTGTTGATGCTTTAATAATAGTCTCTGGTATAATCTCTGTAGTAATCTCTGGTATTGCTTTGTCAATTTGACAATTTGAATTGTCATTTTGCCCCTTTGAATTGTCAATTTGTCCTTTGGAATTGTCAATTTGTCTTTTGGAATTGTCATTTTGACAATTGGATGGACAAATATTCATTTCGATACCATCGGTTTGACAATTGCAATTGTCATTTTGTCCTTTGGAAAATTCAACTCTGTATCCTTGAAGATTGTAGCCCATTTCACTTAAACTATTTATTATAGTAAGAAGATTTACTCTATATTGATATTTTCTGTCATAACGAAATTTAGGATTTCTTCTCCTATCCAAAAAACCCATTTCAACTAATTTATTAACATGCCTGCTAATTGTTTTAATAGAATCTGTAAGCATTAATTCTTCTTTAAGTTCATCATATGATTTATATATCCATCCATTTTGTATAGCTATTTTTACATCTTGTCCTTCCATCTCAACTCTCTTTTTTTCTTCTTCGATGAATTTGTCAAAATCTCTTATTCTTTCAGACCAGTAAATCATTTGATTTAATAAAAGTGCTGTTATTACATTACCAGTTATTGCTACAAATTCTTCTTTTATTACTACTCTTTTTAATTTTGAAGTTTTCAATCATATACCTCCTAAAAAAATACACAAAAAAACTGCTTATTTAAAACAGAATTTTTTATGTATAATTTGATTATAAAATCAATTCTTGTGAATATAAAAAGTTGTGTTATTTAAAAAAATGGTAATATATAGTTTTTGCTAAAATATAAATCTTGATTTTATCTACCTAAATTGTTAATATTAAGATGAGTTAAATACTTTTTAGTAAGTTCAAGTTTATATAGATAACTATTAACTTTCTTTCTGGATTTTTGTTTATAAAGTAATTTTATAAGCTTATCTATTTGCAAAGTAAGTTCTAGGACAGCTTTTGATGGGGAATTGGTGGACACGTTTTCGGGACAAACGCCCTCGCCTCCATTATAGAAAGCACGTCCGAAAATGGGCGTGCTTTAAATCTAGAAACAGAGTGTTGTAAAGATAACAACAAGTCTATATATTTAGCCAAAAAACAATTATTAGAACTAATTAAAATAACAAAATCTAGAATTTTAATTAATAAATATATTTATGAAACTGAGAAAATTAAAAAATTTTTAAGTCATATAAATGATAAAGTTGGTCGAAATGGGAAGAAATATAGAAAATGATATTATTTTTATGCTGATTTAAATCATCGAAAGAAGGGATTTATATGGCAAGTAAGAGTTCAAAAACTGATGAATTAGTTGAAAAATTAAAAAAAAGAATTGAACAGGGTTATTATAGTATAGATCAGAAGTTACCATCAGAATATGAATTAGCGGAAGATTTGAATTATAGTAGAAATACTGTTCGTAATGCGATGATAAGACTACAAGGAGAGCAGATAGTAGATATCATACCTCGTAGTGGGACATATATACGTCATAATAAAAAAGCTATTTTAGGTGTACCTGTTTTAGAAGCTCAGGAACTAAAGAGAGCAGGCTCATTTATTTTGGCTATGAAAGAGCAGGGTATAAATACAAAAGTTGATTTTATAGAACCATCATCAATCATTAAGACTGATGAAAATTTAAGTCAAAAGCTTCAAGTAAATTTAAAAACAGAAGTTTTAAGAAGATATAGATTACATAGTGCTGAAAAAGTAATATATAGAGTAATGGATAGTTATTATCTTGCGTCATTATTGGGTGGTTTATTAGGTAAAGATAAAAAATATATTCCTCTTTTTAAATGGTTATATGAGCATAAAGGAGTTTATGCAAATAAAGCAAATGAAAAATTAAATATAAGAATGCCTTCAGAAGAGGAAGCAACCTTATTAAAAATTTCGAGATTACAACCAGTTGTTGATATGGATAGATTTGTTTGGACTAATAAGGGAGAACTTTTTGAGTATACACGTATAATTGCTAATGCATCATTACATGAATATAACTATAATTATGATATTGATGAGGAGGTAAGTAAATAATGAATATTAGTGAACTAGATAAAAAAAATTTAGTAAAAGAAATAGCTTTTACACTATCAAAAAAGCAAAAATTATCATATGCAGTTGACTTTCATGCTTTTGTAGAAGGAAGAAAACTTGTATTAGCAGGAGTAGAATTTGATAATTTTAACAAGGGTCCAAATACAAGAAGAACAGATGGCGATGTTGTAGCACATGCAATTGTTATGGCATTATCGGGGGCTACTAATACAGGAGATATTGATGATTGGTTTCCTGATAAGGGAAAAACAGGTATAAGATCAATGGATTATCTTCCTGATATATATGAGAGATTGATCAAGGAAAAAGATATATTAATTGGGAATATTGATGTTACAATAATTTGCGGAGAACAACCCCGAATGAAGAAAAGAGTTTTAGAGATGAGAAAAAACATTTCAAATGACTTAAAAGTCGAATTGGAACAGGTTCATGTAAAAGTAAGTAGTAAAGATGGAAAAGATGAAATGGCAAAATTAGAGGGAATAGAAGCACATGTAATTGTAAGTTTGTGGGAAGGATTATAAATATGAATGATATCATCAAATGGTCACAACAAGAAGCGGATAAATTACTAAAAGATTTACCAATAAGGTTAAAACATGTAAAAGGTGTTGTTAAACAAGCTTATAGAGTCGGTCAAATTTTTAATGAAAATGAAAAAAATATTTTAATTGAAACAGCGTATCTTCATGACATAGGATATGCTGTTTCTTTAAATAAAACTGGATTTCATCCTTTGGATGGTGCTGTTTTTATAAAAAATAATGGACTTGATAGAGTTGCTTCATTAGTTGCTTATCATACAGGTGCATTATTTGAAGCTAGACTAAGAAACCTTGAAGATGAGTTAGTAAAATTTGAAAAGGAAGATTCTTTATTAGCTGATGCTCTGAATTACTGTGATATGACTACAAGTTCAACAGGAGAACTAATAACTTTTGAAGAAAGAATAAATGGTAT
>JBDMZA010000678.1:0-3329 GCA_039770155.1 Clostridiales bacterium | reverse complement strand
TTATACTTTTATTTAATAAATTATTTTTTATATACTTATCTATTTCATTTTCAGCTTCTTTTATTGTATATCCTCCTAAATGCTTATTTCCTATATAAACACCATTGTAAATCTTGTCATAACTATAAGTAAAGTAATAACTACCTAAAAAAATAATTATAGTAAATATTACTATAGCAGTACTCAAATATTTAACTTTTCTCAAAAAACCACCTCTATAATATACACAACCTGTTTGTTATCAAACTGTTTTATTTTTCTTGATTATACCATATAAATTAACAAATAAAATTTTAAAATAAAAATAATCTTTATTTAACTGTATTATCAGTTAATCCAATAATCATTTCTAAAATTGGTTTTATATTTTCTATTGCCCCTCCAAAATAATACTTTTTTCAAAATTCCTTATGGAATCCCTGAAAAATATTGAAGCTTTTTAGTTTGATATGTTATTATATTTATATTATAAAATAATAATTGGAGGTATTAACTTTGGATACAAAAATATTCATCTATTGTATAATAGGTTATGTAGCAGTTAAATATTGGACAAAGTATGATTTATGGGAAACAATAAAATCTTATTTCTTTTCAATTGAATCTAAATCACTAACATATTTTTTTGTATTTATTTTAATAGTATCTCTAATAAAAATTTCAGGATTTGGAGGAAAAAAATTAAGCGAAAAACTATCAAAAAAGAAAACATAAAAGTATCCAAGGCAGAATCAAAAAGTTGACTAGTTTGTTTTTTGATTCTGCCCAACAATAAATCTACATATTAAAATAATGAATCACATGATTTTAAATTTCCCAAATTTAAATTATGTCATTTTTAATTTCTTCCCACAAAAGAGAATCTTTTATACCTTCTTCTATAGTTTTTTCAGGAAACCAATTAAGTTTTTTATATGCAAGTTCATTATTTGCATAAGCTCCTGCAACATCCCCTAGTCTCTTTTCAGTTTCAACTTTATCAATATTTTTTCCAATTACATTTTCAAAAGCACTTACTAATTCTTTTACTGTAACTCCATTAGATGTTCCAAGATTTATAATTTGATAGTATAAATCATTACTGAATATCTCATCAAATTTTTCAACTGCTATTGTATGAGCCCTTGCCAAATCCCATACGTGTATATAATCTCTTATCCCACTTCCATCCCTGGTCGGCCAATTGACTCCTGTAATTTTAAATACTTCATCTTTATTTTTTGCAGTTGACAACATTTTTCCCAATACATGAGATGGATTTTTTATATGTGGTCCAGTTCTCATTTTCATGTCGGCTCCAATTGGATTAAAATACCTAAGAGCAATTCCTCTCATTTTATATGAATTACAAAAATCCTCCAAAATCATTTCCATCATAAATTTAGTTCTTGCATATGGGCTTCTTGGATTTAATAAAGAATCTTCTTTCACAATAAAATCATTAGTATCATCATATACTGAGGCAGATGAACTAAATATTATATTTTTTATTCCCAGTAATTTAAGATTATAAAAAAGTTCTAAAGATTTAGAAACATTTTCTCTATAATATAAATTAGGATCTTTTACCGAATCAGGTACTACAATTAATGCAGCACAATGTATAACATAGTCAATTTCAGGATGATCTTTTTTTATTGTTTTTAATATGACTCTATCAGATATATCTCCATTGTAAAAAATTCTATTTTCAACAAATTTCTTTTTACCAGTAACCAAAGAATCTAATATAATTGGTATGTGACCATTATCAATTAGAGATGAACAAATTGTACTTCCTATATATCCTGCTCCACCTGTTACTAAAACCTTCAATAGTATTCCTCCTAATAAATAAATTTTTTCTAAAAATTAGGACAGAATCAAAAAATAAACTAGTCAACTTTTTTTGAAAATTCGTTAAACCATCGATATTTTAAGAAGCAAATTGTCTTATGAAATTTTTGATTATGCCTAAATAGTTTATTTTTGATCTTACTCTATAGGTTCCTTACCAAATATTAACTCATCTTTATAATACATAGTAATCTTATCCCATGTAACATAATCTTTTGAACCACAATAAGAATAGTCATTGGTTTGATTATAATCAGACCAATCTTTCTTTGAATATCTACAATAAACATCTATTTTCGAGTTTTTTTGCATCTTTCCTGCACCCATTTTAAAAGATATTTCAAGGTAATGATCTGCTTTACCTGTTTTAATATCCATCTTAACAAATTTACCTTCAATTAATGAAGTTATTCTTTTATAATCATTATTTGTATTCAATCCTGCATAGTCACACCAAAAAACTTCTTCATATTCACTATCAATAGAATAATAATATCTAATTTTAAGGTTTGTTAAATCAATTTCTTTACTATCATCGTATTTTATGGAATATCGAGGCCTAATTGAATTACCAATTTCATGAATTTTGTCATTTGAAATAGTAACATCAAATTCTTTTATAGCAAATTTAGTTTTAAAATTATTTTCTTTATTTGCATATCCTCCATCTATAATAACTCTATATTTATAATCATTACCAGATTTCAATCCTTTAATATTTTGATTAAATTCAATTGGAAAATTTGATACTTCTTTTATATCTGTATATTTTTTATTTGATAAGTCATTTACTGACCAATACTCAATTTCAAATTTTACTTTATCTATTTTTACATTATCGTCTAATGAAAGATTAACTTTTATACTAACACTATCTTCTCTTTCTTCTTCTATACTTGTTTTAATATTTAGTCCTCTATATGATTCTGAATCATCAATTGATACAATGGTCTCTCTTGCATTTGGACTTTCCCTAGAAAGCAAATCTAATTTGTCTATTGACATTCCAATAATAAAACCTACTAAAGCTGTAAATACAAGCACCAATGTGAATGTATTAAAAATTTTTTTCTTAAATATGTCCAAAATACATACCCCTCTTCATTTCTATAAATTCATCTTAATGTAAAATTATTATTATCTTAAATGTAGTATTATTTTAACATACATTAAAATAATACCAAATTCTTTTCTCCTGAAGTTCGCTTAAATAGTGCAAATTCATACTCGAGAATTAGAGTTTATTTTTTGGCTATCCCTTAGTCGCTTACAATCTATCTATTACTATGATAGATGAAATAATGCTTCTTAATAAATTTAAAATATTTTCTAAAAAAACAATTTTGTTAAAAATAATTATATAGTAACTATTATATTAATTATTATACTATCAAAAATATAAATTATATATTGAAAATTAATAATTTTTTATATTTCGAGAATGTATTATTTTATAATAGAATAATACAAAATAATGATACAAAATTCTTTTT
>JBDMZA010000677.1:0-3386 GCA_039770155.1 Clostridiales bacterium | reverse complement strand
GTCATTCACATTATTAAAATTTCGGGCAAAAAAATATATAACTTAATATGTTATATACATACAATAAGTTATATTTATATAAAACTCAAACCTATTTAGTGCATTCTTTTTCTTTAATAATTAGCTTTTCCTTTATAAAATTTTATCTCCTTAGTGTAGATATTTACTTTCATTGTTCTAATTAAAATCAACTTTTAATCTTAATTAACGAAATCCTATACTTTTCCAATAATCGAATATGCTATCTCACAATAATAAAAATACTCATCACTAACAAAATCAATTTCTAATTTTTCAAGAGCATTTTCAAACCATATAATTTATTTATGTAATTTTGTATTATCAGGATTTCTAATTTGCCATGATTTACATACATTAAAAGTTCCTATAAATTCTTCAGGGTAAACAATTTTATCAATCTCAATACCCATCATTATTTCTTTATCTTTTATCTCTTTTCCTTTTATAACTTTCAAATATTCATGTGATCCCATTTTTAAGTATTCCCCTTCTTAGATTTTATCAAATAAGTAATTTTTTATTTCATTAAAATCCTTAAATTCAATGTTTTTAATATTCAATTTATTTAAAGATTTTTTTAAAATCCTTTTTGAAAAAACTAAAATTAGAAATTAATGCTTGTTTCTCTTTCATAATACAAATCATAAATTATTGATGAGTTAATACCAGATGTTTTTGAAAAGTCTTTCCTGAACATCTTTTTTTACTCAGCATTTCTGAAATGTTAATATTAATCGTTACAAAGCCTTTCTAATGAGATATAACTATTTTTATGGATAATTTTCTATTACCTAATATTGATTTAATGTTATTTTTACATCAAATATAAGAATTTAATAGCTATTCAATATAAAAATAATTATTTTCAATAGATTCATTAATCAATTCATTAAAATATTTTGTTATTACTCTAGGAGCTTTGTCAAATATTGGTTTTTCTCGTTTTAAAACATTTTCTAATGTTACTTTACGTTTGTGCCACATTTTGCCTTTTGAATAAACATTGAGTAGTAATAGTTGAAGTCTATCTACTATATTTGCGAAAACAGATTCACTTGTAGTCATATCCTCAAATTCATACCACAATTTAATGTATTTGTCTGACTGATTTCGTGGTAGTAAAGAAAATAATTTTTTAGCTGATTCTTTCTCTCGCTGCTCTTTACCAATATTTGCAGATTCATCATAAGCAAAAGTATCACCAGCATATATTTCTACTAGATCATGAATTAAAACCATTTTAACCGTTTTACATACATCAATATTTTCAAAATGATCTGCTAAAGTAATAACCATCATAGACAAATGCCAAGAATGTTCTGAATCATTTTCTCTTCTAGATGAATCAATTAAATAGTTTTGACGGAAAATTGATTTTAATTTATCTATTTCAATTATAAATTTCATTTGTGATTCTAAGTCATTTGAGTTCATTTTTTATTCCTCCAATAAAATATAATTATGAATTACATGATATCTTTAAAATACTGTTTAAGAAGACCTAAAAATTAACATTATTTTTAAATTCACTATATAGTTTTTTGATTTTTTCATTATTTTTACAAAATGGTTGATTAACCAAGTCATATATATAACCACAATAAATATCTCCATGATCAATATGGTGTCTATAAAATTTTAAGCCAATACTTTTACAGAGATTTACTCCGCTATCAGTATATGCCTGTGTGCAAAGTTCTTTAATATATATTTCTTGATTTGCCCATTCTTCAAACAAATCAATAATTGAGAATAACATTTTTCTAAAAACTATTGTTCTTCTATATCGAGTTTTTAGGCATATATTACTAACATATATATTATAAATGCCCGCTATCATAGTAGGTATCATATCTTTTTTTATTGTACTATCAAACAATTCTCCATTTTTTGCCTTTTCGAAAACATCATCATAAAATGTTTTAAAACTCCAATAACCAATCATTTCATTCATTTCATTTAGTAATATTCTTCTATTTTCAGGCTGTTCAGAAATAACAGCAATTGAATTTTCCATGTCTACTATGTGTTCTTCAGTTAATTCATCAACTGTCTCAAAACTTAATTTAGTGGCTTCTTCAACATAATCTTTAATTGTCCAACCCATTTCTTGTAGTGTATTTATATCAACTATTTTAAACTTGTCTTCACTATTTGTTTTCATTTCATTTTCTCTTGCAATATCATCTAGTTTTTGATATTCGCTACTGAAATCTAGATATTGTGTAAAGTACCATTTTATAAGAAGCTTAAGATTAGCAAAACATACTTCTTTATATTCTTTTGTATTAATTATATTAACAGTGGGTTCTTCCATGTTTGATATTATATTTTCAAGATTTCTTATAGCTATTAATATATGTTTAGGTAAAATATTATTTTTATATAATAATTCCAAATAAGCATCATTATTTTGAACAATTTTCTCAATTTTAATAAAACTTTTGCAAATTAAATTCTTTACTTTTTCACAATATATAATAATTTGATCATCATCATTATAATTTTCTAGTATTTTTTTATAAAGTTGCTTTATTTTACATACATAAAAATCAGTATAATTTGTTTCAATTTCAAATTTAAATTCAATAGTATCAGCGATACTATCCTCTGGAGCAAGAAATTTTGATATAACAATGGCAGTTAAATTATCAGTATCATTTAGTTTAGAATCATATAAAGTTTTTTCTTTTGATGACAACAGAGAATTCAGATATTTGTGAATTTGAAGCTTTTTATTCTCATCTTTTTTAATTGAATCAAGTACAAAATCCTTAAAACCTATAGCTCCATCTTTGCCTAAGTTAGCCTTTTCAGTTATAACATTATAAAATAACTGTCTACTAACTCCATACTTTCGATGTCCTGTTTTGTCTATTAATGGAACTTTCAATATGTCTTGCATTATTGTTTTCATGAATTCTGAAATTTTCAACAAATTAATATTACCCCCCTTTTAAGTTTAAATTAAATAATTATAACAAATTACTTTTTTGAATTCTTCCATACATTAATCAACATTTTAAGTGTCTTTGGCGTAAGTCCGTCTGGTATTGATTTTATTATTATTTCTATAAAGTCATAATATTCACCATAATTAGTTATAATACTTTTATCATTTTTTAAGCCAAATAAATAGTCAATTGAAACATTAAAATATTCTGATAATTTTATTAAAGTATCATATCTTAATTCAATTTCACCTCTTTCATATTTAGAAATATTGGCAGGTGATACCCCTAAATATACAGCTAATTCTCTTTGTTGTAAATTAGTTTCAATTCTTAATGCTTTTATTCTTTCAGCAATTATCTTTCTTGAATTGTAATGATCCATTATATACCATCCTATTTTTTAGATATATT
>JBDMZA010000676.1:0-3249 GCA_039770155.1 Clostridiales bacterium | reverse complement strand
TTACAAAAATCTAATATTGAATTTTTGATTATTGATAATGATATAAAAAATAATAAAAATTATACTTTATCTATAATCTATAATATTTTACAATTATATAATGTAAAAATTATTCTTATTAATTCTACCAATGATAAAGAATTAATTAAAAATGCTTTTTCAATTGGAATTACCTATTTTATGCTTAAAAATAATTATACCGAATTTCCAAAAATACTTCTTCAAATACACAATAAAGAATTGCCCTATTTCCCTATTTTAGAGGACTATAAGAAACTTAAAAGAAATGAACAGCTTAGTCTTTTAAGTCCTGCTGAAAAAGAATTATTTAATCTTATAGAACAGGGCTTTTCACAATCTGAAATAATTAACATATTGTTTAAATCAGAAAATACAATAAAAAGTCAAAAGAAAAAAATCCTAAGAAAATTAAATGTCACTTGTTGTAAGGAAGCTGTAAAAAAAATTCACAGTAATGGTGTGATAATAATGTAAAATAAGAGGTTCTTTAAGTACCTCTTATTTTACAAAATATTTATTAAATCTTCTGTAAATTTTTCATCCATTTTCTTTAGTTTGCATAAATTACTTTTAACCTTAATAAAATCTTCTCTATTCATCTGTACATAACTTTTTAAAATATTAAATTCCATTATTTTATTATAATTTAGCATATTATGAAAATCATTTATAATTTTATTAAATTTAATGTTCTTAAACTTTTTATTTATTATATTAAGCCTCTTTAACATTAAAATTTTATGATCCTTTAATACATTAAACCCTCTCATATATCTTGTAATAGATTCTTTTTTTTCTAATCTTTTTATTAAAATATCCTCATACTCAATTAATACATCATAAATATTTAATCCAAATGCAAAATCCGATTTATTTAAATAAATATCTTTTCTATATCCAAAGGTATAACTTAGATTTGAAGGCATACAACATAGATATTCTTCAAGTGTTTTTCTTATCAAATCTATATCTAGATCATATTTTTCATAATCATTATATTTCATGAGAATTATTCCTTCTAAAAGATCAACCATATTTGATAAATCTGCACTTTTATATGCTTTTTTAATCTCGTCAAATCTCACTTCATTAAATTGATATTTTGTATTTTGGCCATAAAAATCAGCCGTTTTAAAGATTTTTTTTTCTAAATCATATCCAAATATCAATGTATCATGCATATAATCAAATTTATTATGAGTCCAAAAATTGGATATGTAGTATCCATTCAAGTACATATAAATATAATATCCTTCATTAATGTTATTAATAATAAATTCTTTTATATCAAACCATAATTCATCAACATACTTAACATCAATTTTTTGGTAATCTATAAAAGGGTTTGCCCTCCAGGCATTTGGTGCATAAAAATCAACATAGCATTCCTCTGGTTCATTACTTCTTGCAAACAATTGAATATAATGATTTATAAACCAATTTAAACTTTTTTCGTTTTTATCAATTATTGATAATACATTTGCATGTACTGGATATGATGTTATAATTGGTGAATTCATTTTTAAAACTTTATTTTTTGCAATAATTTCCACCTTCTTTATATTATTTAAAAAAATCCAATTTATTTTTTTTTAATAATTTGTAAGTTTCATTACTATCTATTTTTTTAGCTTTTGATATTTGATTTAATGCTAATTCATATTGTTTTGCTATCAATAAAGTCTCGCCTAATTTTACATAAAACCCTGCCAATATCTTTCTTTGCTTTATTCCATTTGCATGAAATGAACCATTTTCTATAGCAATTTTCATTGCTTCAATAAATCCTTCACTGTCTAACTTAACCATCCATTCATAAAACTTTTTAAACTGTTCTCTTGAACTAGTACTATTTTTGCTTATATTAACTCTATACAAAGAAGGAATCGATGGATTATACTTAAATTCTCCTTTGTGTGCACCATATCTAAACCATGTATTAGTATCTTCACAGGTTTCTTTTTCCGGAAATGGATATAGCATTGCAACTTCAGTTTTAACAGATGTTGAAGAAGTTAAATTTGTATAATTTTTATTTAGTCCTATTTTTAACCATGCATTTTCGCCTTCCACAATATCCTGTTTATGACCATTTAAAATTTCTGCTATTTCTTCAGGAATATTTTTTTTATCCACTAGATTAGAATTTTCATCAATCACTTTAAATGTAGAATACACAACATTATAATTATCATTTGAACAAAATTCTTTTCTTACAATTTCTAATCTTTTATTATGAGATATATCATCTTGATCATTAAATAATATAATTGGTATATTCATTTTATAAGCTTCCATAATACCATTATTTCTAGTAGCACCAGCTCCCTCATTTTTATGTTTTACAAATAAAAATAATCTTTCATCATAATTTTCTTTAATCTTATATAACTGCTTTTTTACATCACTTGGAGAAGAATCATCTACTAATATAACAATAAAATTTTGATCCGTTTGATTATAAATAGCATCTAATGTCTGCAATAAATATTTTTTTGAAATTAATCTATTATCATTCCAATGAGGAATGATAAATCCTCCTTTAGCATTTTTATAATTAAAATTCATTTTATATTATCCCCTTTTTTATTCATAATTTCAAAATAATGTTCTTTTATCTCTTTAATGGATATTTTAGGATTTATGCTAATAAGACTAGCCACTAAACTTGTTATTAATGGAGCAGCATAGCTGTTTTTAGGAGGTGTAATTATAGCATTCGTATTATATAAATTATTTATATAATGCTTTCCGCTTGCAATAAAATCAATTCCTTTTTCATCATTTCTTTTTACAATAAATTTGCTATTTGTTAAATTATGATCTGTTACAACTCCTAAAATTTTATAATGACTTGCAGGAGATGTCTTTACATTACTATTATCAAATGCAGCAACTATTTTCATATTCTTTTTAATATATTTATTAAGAAACATATTTAAAAATTTAATATCTCTAATATCAATGGTTCCTAAACTTATATTTAAAATATCTATTTTTTTTCTATAACACCATTTAATAGCTAAAATCAAATTATCTATACTGCATTTACCTGTACTCCTATTTATTATATCAATACTACTGAAAACTACATTTTTATTATATTTACTAATAATTGAACTGCATATGGTACCGTGATTTAAATAATTATTATAATTTTTATTTGATTTTTTTATTATTTTATTTCTTTTTATCTTGACATCATAACAAAGTTTTACATTATTCATA
>JBDMZA010000675.1:0-5553 GCA_039770155.1 Clostridiales bacterium | reverse complement strand
TTGTAGTTTCTGAATCATTTCCAAATTCTGATTTTTCTTTTGTTTCATTGTTTATATTCTCATTAGTATTATCATTTTCTTTATCAATAAATATAGGTTGAGTCATAGCTATTTTAGTATTATCGCCTATAACTGCTCTAACATAGATTTCATTACCTTTTATTGTATAGGAATCACCTTTACCTACAACTTTGTCACCATCAGAATACCATTTAATTTCACTTTGATCTGAATTTGTTGCTATTTTAATTAAATTATTTTCAACTTTAATATCGTCAATTAGTGGTCCAGTTGTAGAATAAAAGTTACCTGCAATCATATTTTCTTTTATTGAATCTACAGTTAATTCTGAACTATTAACCATTATCCAACCAAGGTTTACATCATCAACATTATGAGCATCTGCTCCAAATGTAGACCATATGTGAATACCTTTTGATAGTATATAATCCAATGTTGATGACGGTACAAGATCATCACCACTATTCAGCATTTCTATTCCCCATAAGCCAGCTTCTGCAAGTTTTAATATTTCCTCTTTATCTATATCTTTTCTCATAGGATGGTTTAATTGACAAAATCCACCTTGCTTTTTAACATCAGCTATTGTTGTTACTGCACTATTTTCGTCAGAATCCTCCATTGTGTCATTTATAAAAAAAGCATTGTTTTCCTCAATAGAAGTTTCCATCTCTTCTCCCTTTAAAACTAATAGACCATCTTTTAAAGTATTATCTCCTGTTACTTTTCCATGATCTGTAATAAATGCAAAATCAAATTTATTTTCCTTAAATCCAGTTATCATTTCCTCTAGGGAGTTTTCTCCGTCACTATTAGTAGTGTGGCAGTGTGTACAACCTTTTAGCCATTGATTTGGCTGAGCATTTGCATACGGATTATATTTTACCTTTGTATTATTATAATTATCACTTTTTGCACCAAATAAAGTTGTATAATTAAAAAGCGTTATTAGTGTAATCAAAAGCACCAAAAACATTATAACTAATTTTTTTCTGTTCAAATAGACTTGATTCATTAATTACTCCCCCAATTTTATAAAATATTTTGCTTTTAAAATTTTTTTATACAAATAAATTTTATCTAGCAACATAGGATACGAATATAATGTTATATTTCATATGGGTTTCGTAAATATTTCCCAACATATTTTTAGCATTATAACTTTCAAAGAAAAATATAAAGTAGATATGACTGATTCAGACTAAAGATATGATATAATCATTTGAAATAGTAACATTTCTACTTCCAAAAACTTTTTCGCCCCAAATACTTGTAATTGTTCCAGGCGAATTAACAGATACAGACCAGTCATCGGCTTCCTCCCATGAAGAATTCATACTGTTGAATGAATCTGAAAATGTGAAGATGAAACAACAACTTTGCCTCCAGTTTATTTTGTATTTATAAACCAGGATTGCTTTGCGGGATCAGCAATTGATATGTATACTCTTTAGAAATATTTTTTACTGAATCTAAAGCTAATTTATAAGTAAGAAAAGCCATAATCAAAATTGTTATTATAATAAGAGTAAAAAAAGAAAATACGATATTAGATTGGATACTTTTGAAACCACTAAATTTAAGAAACTTTTATTTATACATAGATTATCATCCTTAAATTACAAATTATTTCGATAATATGAAGGCGTAAATGACATTATTTTCTTAAAAATCAAACTAAAATAATGTGGGTCACTATAACCTACTTTTTCTGCAATCTCATAAGTTTTTAAATCTGTACTCTTAAGTAGTTCTGAAGCTTTTTCTATTCTTACTTTAGTTAAATATTCAACAAAGGTGTATCCAGTGTAGATTTTAAAAAACGAACTAAAATAACTTGTACTAACAAGTATATATTTACAAATCGATGATAAATTTAAATTCTTATCAGAATAGTTCTTCAGGATATAATCTTTAGCTTTTAATGCTTGTACTTTACAATAATTCTCTCTTTTTCCTGATATATAATCTGATGTTTGAAAACATATCTCTTTTAACCACTTTTTTGTCTCCTCCAAAGTTTTTAATTTATAAACTTGATTTAAAATATTAGTATTTCCAAAAACATCTTTTTGAGTTATTTCTAATTCATTCAAATAACCTATTATGGAAATCACAATCAGTTGTATTTGATAGTAACTATCTTCAATAGAACCTTTTGATTCTTTTATATATTTAACAAAATTAAAAATGGTACTTTCTATATCATCTAATGTACTGGTTTTTATAGCAAAAACAATTTTTCCTTCCCATTTTATATTTATCTTATTGTCTTTTATAGATTTTCCTTCAAAATCACTTATATTAATAACTTTATTATTTCCTGCTATAAATCGATAATCTAAAGCAGAACATGCTGATTTATAAGATTTACTAATATCAAAAATACTATAACAAATTTCCCCAATTCCAGTTGTAATAGTAACCTTCAAATATTTTTCAACTGTCTGCCTTATCTTTTCAGTTACTTTATAAGAATATTCTAATATTTCATCTTCCTTATCAAAAGATAATATTGCAACTATTAGATTATCATTATTTTGAAAAACTACTGTATTTTCATTGGTGATTTCTTCGCATATATTATAAACAGCATAATAAAATAATTCTTGGTCCTCTTCTAACAAACTACTTTCTGAACTGCTATCAAGATCAGATACAAATACTAAAAAATTTTTTTTATTTTTATCAATACCAAAGTGATTTAACCTATTAATATTAGAATAGTTTTTTAAATTCCCTGAAATTAAATTATTTAAATATCTTTCTTTTAGTAAAGGTAAACTTTCATTTAGTTGAACTTTTAGTCTGTTTAAATCATCTAATTTTTTTACTTCTTCATCTAATTCTTTTTTTAATTTAACTAAAACTTTTCTTAATTCTGTAGCTGTAATTGGTTTTAGAATATAGTCAAAAATCTTTAGTTTTACAGCTTGTTGGGCATATTCAAAATCATCATATCCAGTTAAAAGTATTATTTTTGTTAGCGGATGCTTTTCTGTAATATATCTTGAAAGTTCAATTCCATCTATAAAAGGCATACAAATATCTGTAATAACAACATCAGGTTTTAATTCATCTATATATTCTATAGCTTCAAATCCATTTTCACAATCTCCAACCAAATCAAAACCATATTCATTCCAAGATATGTTTTTTTTAACTCCTTCTCTTACAATAAATTCGTCGTCAATAACAATAATACTATACATATTGCTCCCCCAATAAATTTACCTTAGGAGAACCTAAAAAATAATACCAAATTCTTTTCGTCTGAAGTTCGCTTAAATCGTGCGAATTCATACTTGAAAATTTGAGTTTATTTTTTGGATATCCCTTATTTACATTTTATCACTTTATACATATTTTTAAAGTCAAATAAATATAAAGTTTCTATTTGCTTCTAAAATATATTATTTTTATGAAATTGTAATAATTTGATAGACATAAATAAGTGAATATACTAAATGAAATTAGTTAATCTACGATATCCACTGGAGTAGCAAACTTCAAGTGATAAATAATCACATAGACCTAATCATTTTTTAATGGTAACACTTAAAGGGACAGTACAATGTCCCTTTAAATATTTTATTTTGTTTCTATATTTATTTTAATGTAATAGAATTAAGCATACTTAATTTCGTATTATTAAAACCCAGTCACTTGAAGAATCAGGTGGAGTAAATTTTACATGTTCATCATTTGATACTTTAATTCCTTTAACACTAATACTTGCACCAGTTTTTGTGTTAATCCATTTATTCCTTTTGTATCGACCTGCTTTTAATTGAAGTTCAAATTTATTTCCTTCAGCAGAGAATACAAGGTATTGCTCACCAGGTTCAGACAAACACCAAACACTTTCATTGTCATGATTAGAAAGTAAAGAATCTGATGGATTCATTCTGTAAAATGTAATTTCCTTATTCATTACATCACTTAAAATATCTATTTCTTTTGCAGAAGATTCATAAGGATTACCATCATTATGAAAAGGTAAACCTTCTGGACCATAAACTGTCATAGTACTACCACCTACATGCCCACACCAATTGAAAGATGCTCCTGCTGTTGCACATCCCCAAGCCGATTGACGCAATTCATCTTGGGAAGCACCAGTTTTTATAAACCAATATCTTCTCCAAAGTGCATTTCCTTCCATCATATATGCTGGTTTACCAGAAACATAACCTGCTAAACAAGCCTCATGGTGAGTCCATGCCTCATTCCAGTATGCTCTATCTGTATCCCTATCTTGTGAATAAATCAAATGGTTTTCAATTGCTGCAAAATTGTATTCCGGACGATCGAATTCATTATTTTTTGGTGTTTCATCTTGATAAGTTAGTAAGTGATCAAATACATCATATTTTTCTACAAGTCTAGCCCAACCAAGTTCTTGCTCCTCCCTATTACCTGGAACTTCCCAAACATAATTCCAACCAGCAATATTAGCAAAAGGAGCAAGTCTAGATATAACATAACGAACATAAAAATCCTGTTCATCATCACTTAGATTTGTCCATGCTGGACCACCATTTCGGCTTCCATCAAAACCTATAAACATATGTATACCTATATTTCGATCATTTAGCCACGATACATTCTGCTCTATCATTTCCCATACATCAAAACGCATTGTACTTGTTACTTCTCCATCCTGATAAAGGGTAAGATCATCATTTGAGAGTGCTGGTCCATCGTGATAATATTCTCTAAAACAACAAAGAGAAAGAAGCCAATTAACTTGAAAATGATTATAGCCACGATCAATCATTGGTTGATATACATTTTCTGCAAGCCAGTCAAGGGGTTGACCTATAGAACCAGCTCCACTCTCATAATAAGATTTTAACCAAACAGGATCAGTTCCATTATAGGATAACCATCTGGGATTGTCTTCATAAGGTCTCAATACACCTTTACCTGCACTAGCAGAAGTACATATAAAATATTCTTCTCCACCAACAGTATTATCACTCCATGTCCATTTATACTTCCATTTGCCAACTTCATCTGGCATAAATCGCAATTTCCATACATCTCCTACGCTCTTATCTCCACCACCAGAACCATCACCATCAAAAAATCCATAAAACTTAGTTACTTTACCTGAAGGTGATGTATACGTACAGTTAAGTTCAACATCCTTAAATTTGTTAGCATACTCTTTGTTATTTTTTATTGATTTTTCAAAAACCTTATAAAGTCCAACCTTAATTTTATTGGAGCCATGTGTATTAGTATTTGGTTTAGTTGCTTCTGTCTCTGCTTGCAATTCATAAGTACTAGTAGCTGCATATAGCTCTGCCACTAATAATGAAATTAAGATGATTGAAACTATTGTTATCAATCCAATAATTATTAATTTCTTTTTCATAACTTACCTCCTGTTTTTATTTGGATTCTTATTTATGAACAAATTTACTATTTAAGGCATAATCAAAAATTTCATAAGACAATTTTTTTCTGAAAATATCGATGCTTTAACGAATTTTCAAAAAAAGTTGACTAGTTTAATTTTTGATT
>JBDMZA010000674.1:0-2653 GCA_039770155.1 Clostridiales bacterium | reverse complement strand
CCGATTATGAAGAAGAAAGAAGTGCATTATCATTTTAGGTGAAAAATATGCTTAATTTTATTTATAGATTTTATTTAAAATATCTAAATATTGATATTACAGAATATAATTTAATACTAAAGATATATGTTTATATTTTTAGTTTTGTTATTATAGTGTATAATGTTTTTTTTGAATATTTAAATATAACAATAGACTTAAATTATAAATTAACAAATTTGATTTTGTTAGTTTTTTTCATATCTTATTTTATTTTGAGAAAATTAAAAGTAAAAGATGAAAAAAAAATATTTATTTTGGGAATAATCTATAATGTTCTGTACATTATTTTATCTATTCAAGCAACTAATACTATTTTTTTATCTGGTGTAAATGGTATAGGAATAATTTTTCTTTTAACATCAACACTTATATACTCAAGAATTTCTATAATTATTGGAATTATATCAATACACATGCCAATGATTATTAATTTTTATGAAATATTAGAAAATAGATGGGAGTTTGAAGAACTTATAAATTATTTGATTTGGATAGTGATAATATTTATGTCTATTAAAATACAAGGAGTATGTAGAAAGCATGTTGATTTATCAAAAGAATTAATTGATTTAAAAGAACTTGCAGAATTATCAAATAAAACTAAAAGTGATTTTTTAGCAAACATGAGTCATGAAATAAGAACACCAATGAATTCAATTATTGGGATGAGTTATTTATTAATACAAACAAATTTAGATAATAAACAAAAGGATTATGTTGAAAAATTAAAATTATCAGCAACCTCTCTTTTAAAACTTTTAAATAATATATTAGATTTTTCTAAAATTGAAGCAGGAAAACTAATATTAGAAAATAATGAATTTGATTTGTATAAAACTATATATGATGTAGCAAATATGAATGCAATAACAGCTACAAATAATGGTATTGAATTGCTAATTAATATAGAAAAAGATTTAAAACAATATGTATGTGGTGATTCAATGAGATTCATTCAAGTTATGAATAATATTATTCATAACTCTATTAAATTCACAAATGAAGGTACAGTAATCATTAACTATAAATCTGCGTTTATTAAGAATAATAAACTAGTGTGTGAATTCTCAATAGAGGATACAGGAATAGGAATAGAAGAAAGTGAGATAGAAAATATTTTCAAAGTTTTTTCTCAAGCAGATGCTTCAACTACAAGAAAATTTGGTGGAACAGGTTTAGGTTTATCAATATGTAAATCTATTGTAGAAGAGTATGGAGGATCTATAAAAGTTAATAGTAAAGTTGGTTTAGGAACTGAAATAGAATTTGATTTGCATTTTGAAGTATCTGATAAAGAAAATACTAGATATTCAATTAATGATAAATACAAAAATAGCATAGTATACTTAATCTCATTTAGTAAATCAGGAAAAAATATAGTTAAAAATTGTTTAGAGGAACTTGGATTAAAGGTTAAAGAAATGACCACATTTGATGACTTAATAATTGATATAGAGAAAAAGGAAAAAAATAATCTGAAAAGAATATTGATTTTAGATTTTAAAATAAGTGAGAATAATAATAACATGAAAGTATTATTAAAAAAACTAAATAAAAGTATTAATGTAATTATTGCATGTGTTTACTTTGGAGATGAAGATACTTTAAATATTACTAGAAGTCTTAAAATTAAAAATATTATTTTAAAACCTTTTCTTCAAGAAAAACTATGTGATATTATTAATGGAAATATTAATAGCATCAATGAAAAGCAAAATTATGAATTTAAATCTGAGTTGATGGAAAATTTAGAAAATAAAAAAATTTTAATAGTTGATGATAGTGAATTGAATATTAATGTTACTAAAGAAATTCTTGAATCAAAAGGATTCTCTATTGATTCAGCGTTAAATGGTAAATTGGCATATATAAAAGCTAAAGAAAAAAAATATGACTTAATATTAATGGATATTTGTATGTCTGATTGGGATGGTTATACTACAACTAAAAAAATTAGGTTACTAGTAGGTTATCAAAAAACGCCTATTATCGCTTTGACTGCACAGCCAATATCAGATAATAAAAATGAAATTGTTAAAACTGGTATAAATGATTACATTTCAAAACCTTTTGAACCTGATAAATTAATTGATATTATTTCAAAAAATATTGTTAAAAATAATAAGAATTTTATTACTAAACAAATTTTAGAAAATCATGAATTAAATAAAAACATTTTTAATAATATAAATTTAAATGAATATTTAAATCTCCAAAAGACATTTAATATTTTAAATGAATATTTGAAAAAATATCAGCCAAAACCATGTTTGGAAATATTACTAGATTTAGATATTCTAACCATGCCGATTGAAATAAAATTAAGATATAATAAATTAAAATTATTAATTAAAAAATATGATTTTAAGAATGCTGAGAATGTTAATAATGATATATTAATTGCTTTAAGTTCATTGATAAATAAAGAAGATAAAATAAATATATAAGTATATTTTTTAGATATTTTTTTTGGAGAAAATTTTGATTGAAGCTAGTTACAAGAATATGGTATTATTTAGGCATAATCAAAAATTTCATAAGACAATTTTTTTCTGAAAATATCGATGGTTTAACGAATTTTCAAAAAAAGTTGACTAGTTTATTTTTTGAT
>JBDMZA010000673.1:0-2502 GCA_039770155.1 Clostridiales bacterium | reverse complement strand
CTGAATATGAAATGTTTTTAAGGAATAAACCAACTAAAAATTTGATTGAAAGAAAAGTAGTTTTGAGAAAAGCAAAGAATATTGATGCAAAGGAAATTGCAAAACAAAATTCAATATACTTTGATATGAAATTGAATGAAGAAGATGTTTCAATTCCTGATGAAGAAGAAAAATGCGGTTTAATATGTTATATTGCAGAAGTTAATAATATAATTATTGGAAAAGTTAATATATCAATTACCAATTCTATAGGCGGAATTTATGGACTTGGAGTACTTCCGAAATACCGTAAAAAAGGGTATGGAAGAGAGATTTTGATATTATCAATAGAAAAACTTAAAGAAAAAGACACAAAGGATATAATGCTCCAAGTGTCTGTTAAAAATAAGAATGCTTTAAATCTTTATAAATCATGTGGATTTAAAGAAGTGTCCACAATGGACTATTATGAGATAATTAAATGAAAGTAAAATAATATTAATAATATTTTTAAATAATAAGGCAGAATCAAAAAATAAACTATTCAGCTTTTTTTGAAAATTCGTTAAACTATTTATATGTCTTATGAAATTTTTGATTATGCCTAAGTTGTTTTTTATTTGACTGGATTTTAATAATCTTTATGTTATTGATTTATATCCAGGTTTTTTTACTAATGTACTTATATTAGGTTTAATTTCTTTATTATACACATTCTTCATCCAATCATCTTTTTGTATTTCAACAACATCAATTGATATACTGTTTTCAGAAGAACCAAGTTCTTCAACCATTGCTTTTGTAATTTTGTCAGAAAGTTTGTTTTTTTGTTCAATACTTTTTCCAGGCCAGAGTTTGATTACTATATGAGGCATATTTATCACCACCTTTTATTTTTTATTAAAATTATATTAGTTTTTACATTGCTTTTTAGGGTTTTCTTAATAAAAATAATTCACAAACACTATCATAACCTATATAATAATCTTTGTGAATTAAATTTGATTTATTTAAGGAGTGATAAATGTGAATGAAGAATCAAAAAAAGTTGACCTAACAAAATATACAGAAAATCATATTGATAAAAACTTACCCAATTCTTTAGATATATATGAAAAAAAACATGATGAAAATCCTCCAAAGAAACCTTCTAAAAAAGGCATTGTAGGCTTTTTATTGTTAATCGGTACATTTTTATTTAAACTTAAAGTTCCGCTTTTAATAGTTTTAAGTAAATTTAAGTTTATATTTGCTGCACTGAAATTTAGTAAATTTTTCACAATGTTCTTCTCTATGTTTGTTACGATATTTATTTATGCTAAATTATATGGATTTGCTTTTGGTATAGGATTTGTAATATTAATTCTAATTCATGAGTTAGGACATTTTCTTACGGCAAAATATTTAAATTTAGATGTTTCAGCTCCTGTTTTTATACCTTTTATTGGAGCTTTAATAGCAATGAAGGAGGCTCCAAAGGACTCTATAACAGAGACGAAAGTAGCTTTTGGTGGACCGATTTTAGGAAGTTTAGCTTCAATAATTTGTTTTTATATTGGAATAACATTTAATTCAGGTTTATTCTTATCTTTGGCATTAGTTGGATTTATACTAAATATATTTAATCTTATACCCATTCATCCAATGGATGGTGGAAGAATTGTAACTTCAATATCTCCTAAATTATGGTTTATTGGAATACCTATTTTATTAATTTTAATGATAGTATTTTTTAGTCCAATAATGCTATTAATAATTATATTGGGAATTAAACAGATTATAAATTACTTTAAAATTAAAGATAAAAATTATTATAATGTCCCAGTAAAATTGCGAAATACTTTTGGATTACTTTATTTTAGCTCAATTGCTATTTTAGGATTTTTTATAGTATATATTACTCAATTGTTGGATAGTATTGCTATATAGTATTTTAATGGAGAATCAAAAGCATTTAAATTTTTATAAATTGATTTTCCATTTCTTTAATAGATTTTCAAAAAAAGTTGGCTAGTTTACTTTTAAATTATGTCTAACATTAAGGAGAATACTATGATCATTATAAAATGCGTAAAATGTAAAGAAAAAATATTTAAATATAATAAAATAGGTCAGGGAAGAATTCTAAAAGTATATTATTCAAGAGTAGAAAAAGATTATAGTTTGAAAGAGGATGGAGAAATAAAGTGCTGCAATTGCAAAAATATTATTGGGTATAAAATGGGAAATTATATAAAAATGAAGTTGAATTCATTTATTTATACTGGTCATAAAATTAAACTTTAGGCATAATCAAAAAATAAACTAGTCAACTTTTTTTAAAAATCTGTTGAATCATTGTAATTTTAAAAAAAGTTGTCTTATAAAATTTTTAATTATGCATTATTTATATCTAAACTTAATTTTATTAATAAAAAAACAGAGAATCATATATTAAGTGTTTTTACAAAAAATAATTATATTTAAATATTATAAAATATTGGAGGTTATATGAAATCAACTGAGTTAAAAAAAACATTTAAT
>JBDMZA010000672.1:0-2695 GCA_039770155.1 Clostridiales bacterium | reverse complement strand
ATAATTTTTTGGAGGATCATGATTTTTCTTAATACTTTTATACCATATCGCAGCAAAGCTGCAAACATAGGAAAAACCGTTCCTCACTCAAAAATCGAATTCATTATACCCAAAAGAAAGTTGGGCTGATTTTCGCAACAATTATATAAAAATTATTACTAATACAATAGAGAAAAATGGGATAGAAAGTGTCTCATTATTTTCTGGAACAGCTGGTTTGGCATTATCAGTAATGGTAAGTTCTGATAATGGAACATTATAAATTATTAACAAATAGCTTAAATAATTATCTTTTTAAACAGTTAGATACTTTGATTGATAATATAATTTATAAGAAAAATATTGAGATATTTGACTATGATCTTATTGAGGGACTATCAGGTATAGCAAATTATTTATTGCAATATTACAAAAGAGATAAAAGTTCAAAAGCTGAAATATATATTAGAAAAATTTTGGAATATTTAGTTAAGTTGACTAAGCCTGTTGATTATAATGGATGTAATCTACCAGGATGGTTTATAAAAAACGAATTGCTATCAAATAATATTGAAAAAAAATACTATAAAAATGGATTATTGAACTTGGGCCTTTCTCATGGTATTCCTGGACCATTAATAATAAAAGATTCATATGAATGGAATGGCTACTATTGAATCATACATTGAAAAATCAGTTAAATATATTTCAACTAGAGATGCTTGGTGTTATGGAAGTCCTGGTTTGGCATATTCACTTATGTATGCTTCTAAAATCTTAAATGATTCTTATTTATATGAAATATCATGTACATCTTTAAAAAACTCATTAATTAGAAAAAATGAAATTTTCTCTCCAACTTTTTGCCATGGTTATGCTGGATTAGCATATATATCATATAAATTTAACTTACTAACAAAAGAAAATATTTTTTTAGAAGAATCTGATAAATTATTAGAAAGAATTATGAGCTTCTATGACCAAAATAATTGCTTTGGGTTTTGTAATATAGAAAAAATCGGGAATAGAATAAAGAAGTTAAATTCAATAAGTCTTTTAGATGGTTCTATAGGAGTATTATTAACAATATTAAAATCTAACAAAAATAATACCATTTGGGATAGTATATTTTTAGTAGATTAAGTTTATTAGGTAGATATTGGAATTGAAATAGTTACTTCTCCTCCACCAGTTTTTAAAGAATTAGCTATTTTTAATTTACCTTTATGTTGAATTACAATTTGTTTTGTTATATATAGGCCAAGACCATAATGAGAATTAGAAGGTCTGTTTGAATTATCCATATAAAATTGTTGAGTTGCTTTTGTTAAAGCAATTTCTGAAAAACCTTTTCCGCAATCTGTAATTTTGAATATAACATTATTATTTATTTTATCAAATTCCAATTTAATATACATATTAGTTGGAGTATATTCCACTGCATTCGAAACTACATTCATAATAGCTCTTTCCAAAAGATGTGAATCAATATTAATTTCTTTTGGTAAACTACTAACCAAAAATTTAGAATCAATTTTTTTTATTTTTGTTAATCCATTAATATTATAAGTCAATTTAGTTATAAACTTAGTTAAATTTGTTGATACTTTATTTAAAATATATCCATCTTTTGACTTAGAAACATCAATTAATTTTTTTGTATAATTGTCTATTTTTAATATACCATCTTGAATATATTGTATATATTTTTTTTGGTAATTTGATATTTCTGTTTCGCTTAATAAGTCAATATTACCCTTAATTATTGTTAATGGTGTTTTTATATCATGTGCCAATGAGGAAATTTGATCTTGACGGCTTACTTCAAGCTCCCAATTCTCTTTAAGTGATTTTTTCAATGTTTCTTTCATATCATTTATACTAAACAATATTTCATCTATTTCTAAAATTCCGCTAGATTTTACTTTAAAATCCAAATCCTCATTTTGAATTTTTCTAATTACTAATTTTAAAACACTCATACTATTACGTATATTATTTTTAAATAATATACCTAAGAAAATAACTTGCATTATAAATCCCAATGAAAACATACTAATTACCATATATTCTGGCTTAGGTAAAAATCTCATTAGTAGTTTTGATTGATAATCTGTATTTATAGAATATTGTATTATATAAATTTCGTGTTCCCTAGGAATTTTTATATAAAAATTAGATAAATCTTGACCTTTATTTTTATTCTTAAGAATACCCCAGGCCTTATTAGCTATTTTTTTTTCTAATGTTCCAGAAATTAATGTACCATCATTCTTATATACTCCATAGTTACATCCATCTGGTATTAAATCTAAATTAACTTTTTTGCTAGTTTGTATATGTTTTTCAACGTTTAATAATTTTTTTTCTTGATGGTTTGCTGGATAAAGAATTATATATAAAAACGAAAAAAACATTGCTATAATAAATACAAGAATAATTGTTGATAAACAAAAATAAATTAAATATTTAATAAAAATTGAACTTATTTTTGTCGTTTTTTTCAGTCCCATTTGTATCCAATCCCCCAAACTGTCTTAATAGGAGCGTTATCTAGACAAGAAATTTTCATACGTATATTTTTTATATGTTCAGTAATTGTTGAATTATCACTAAACTTATCATACCCAAAAATTTTTTCATATATTTGTTCTTTAGAAAATACTTGCCCTCGGTGTAATGCAAGAAATTCACATATTGCATATTCACTTTTTGT
>JBDMZA010000671.1:0-2663 GCA_039770155.1 Clostridiales bacterium | reverse complement strand
GTTATACTAAAAAGTTTGGAAAAGACAGAAAAATTAATAAAAACAAATAACATTAATTTGAGTTTATATCCAGGGTCAGAGGTTTTATTGTCTGATGAAATACCTGGACTTTTAAAGAAAGGCAATATTGTGACACTTAATAATTCCAGATATATAATGATAGAATTTAGAATGGGATCAATTCCTCTATATGCAGAAGAAATTTTATTTGAAATAAAACTTAATGGTTATATACCAATTATAGCACATCCAGAGAGAAACTTAGAGATATTGAAAAATCCAGATATCATAGAGAGATTAATAGGTACAGGTTGTTTATTGCAAATAAATTCTGGAAGTTTAACAGGAGATTTTAAAAGAAGTAATAAAAAAATGGCTCTGTATTTATTAAAGAAGTCAAAGGTCACATTTATAGGAACGGATGCACATTCATATAGGATGAGAAAACCTACAATGTATAAAGCATTTTTTATGATACATAAAAAATTTGGCTTAGAAATGGCAAAAAATCTATTTTATAGAAATCCATACAAAATATTACATAATAAAGAAATATAGTATGTTAAACATTTTTTTAGTAATTAATTCCAAAGTATATAAATTCTCCTTATAAAACTTAAAAAATAATACTGAATTTCTTTCGTCTGAAGTTCGCTTAAATCGCTCGAATTCATACTCGAGAATTTGAGTTTATTTTTTGGATATCCCTTAGTCAATTTTTTTTTAAAATTCGTAAAAGTATTGGTATTTTTAAAAAAGTTGTCTTATTAAATTTTTAATTATGCTTAAATTGTGCAAAGCCATATTAAAGCTTTTAAGAAATCTAGTGCATTTCATACTGATTTTTTTGTATTTAATACAATTTAGAAAAAGGATGGAACTGGATGAATTAAAAATTAATGTGATTATAAATAATATAGATAAATAATTAGATATTATTATTGATGATATTCCAAGTTGATTTAAGAAAATAAATTAATAGAGTCCGTTATTACTATTATATATAACTATATGTCATAAAATAGTAACTAAGTCAATAAAAATTAATAATTAGACAATATAATTGTATTTATATTAATAACATGATATTATAATATATATTAATTTGTTAAAAAGCCTTATATTATGACATGAATTAGCAGTAAACATATGTATTGTTGGGAGTATAAAAATGGGTAGTATTGATGAATATCAAATTGACCTTAAAGGAATTCGATTCTGCAAAATCAATCAGAAATTATAAAATTAAACAAAATAAAGAAAATAATAGAATCCTTAAAAAAGTCTATGACATTATAATTATTGATACTCCTATTTCTGATGATATTGCTGGTGCAACTATACTATAAACTTATAGTAGATAAAGATATTTCTTATTACATGTTGTGAAATAAATAAATATTTAGTAATTTTAAGCTGATGAAAAATTTAAATAACAAAAACTAAGGAGGCTTATAGGATAATGAATAAAAAAAATTATGCTATATTACTTTTAATTACAATGCTTACAAATATATTGGTTTTACCACAATATGCTTATGCAACAGAGGAGAAAAGAACTCTTGGTGAGGATGTAGCCGAGAAAATTTTAAAAGTGGATGAGTTAAATGAGAAGATATTCACAATAAAAGACAGAGAAATGTTTATTGAATTGCTGCATTTGATAGATTCACTTGGAGCAGGTGTTAATACAGCAAAGGGTTTTATGAGTTTTTTAAATAAAAATATATACGGTTTCGGTCTTGATAAAATGGAAAAATATCTAATGGAAGACGATAAAGAATCATTTGCAGAAGCAATTAATGAAAGAGAAGCAGAATTTAGAAATGAAATGGAAGAAGAAGATGTTGATTTAGATAAGATTGATGAAAGTCTTGAGGGTCTTGGAAATATATCTCTATACCCAACAACTTCTCCAACAACTTCATCGAAAGATAAACCAACTCCATCGGCGATAATTATAACTTCAGATAAAATACCTAAAGGATGTATAAACATTTTAGTAGATATAATGACGGATGGTAATAAAGTAAGTGGTTCAATGAATATTGAAAAATGGAATAAGACAAAAAAAAAATTAACTGAAAATACATTAATTTTCTGTGCAAAAAGTGGAAAGAAAAATATAGAGACTTCTGAATTTACTTTTTCAGGTAATATTTACAATGAAATACTGGAAAATGATAAAATAAAAAGTTTTGTATTATCTACAGATAATAGTATATTTAAAGCAGAAAAAGACATACTAAAAGACAGTTTAAATGATTTTTTGAAAAATGATAGTGAGGAAGTGAAATCAACGGCATCAATTAAATTTGAGTCCAGTGAAAAAGTAATTGACTCTCAAATGTCTGATTTATTTTCAAATGAACAGAAGAAAGTATTAAAAGGAAATACTAAGTATTTTGATATTAATATTTATCTATCCAAGATTAACCAGAGTGGTGAACTTGTAACAAAAAAATTAAATAGTAATGATACTTTTAAAAAAGAAATTGAAATATCATTACCGTATGATATTAAAACAGAAGAATCAGCAGATATTTTAACGGTGTTTTACATTGGAGATAGTGGTATTACACAGAATATGCAGGGTATTTATAATAATGTTGATAAATTAGTAAAATTTAAAACTAAACATTTGAGTATATATGTGCCAATGG
>JBDMZA010000670.1:0-4261 GCA_039770155.1 Clostridiales bacterium | reverse complement strand
TACAAAAATTAAAGAAATTTCATGTAGTATTTGTGGAACTAAACCGAATTTTAAAGAAACAAAGCATTTATTTTTTAGACTTTCAGATTTTAAAAATTTTTTAATAGATTACATTGAAAACCATGACGAGTGGAGAATAAATGCAATAAATAATTCAAAAAAATATATTGAAGAAGGTCTATATGACAGAGCTATTACAAGAGATTTAGATTGGGGGATAGATTCTTCTATAGAAGGCTTTAGAGATAAAAAAATATATGTGTGGTTTGAAGCAGTACTTGGTTATATATCTGCTACCAAAGAATATTGTAGAAGAAATGATATTAACTTTAATGAGTATTGGAAAAATAAAGATTCAATTCATTATTATGTACATGGTAAGGATAATATTCCTTTTCACACTATTATTTTTCCATCGCTTCTAAAAGCTCATGGAGGTTATAAATTACCAGATAGGATTATTTCAAATGAGTATCTTACCTTAGAAGGTGAAAAAATATCAACGAGTAAAAATTGGGCTATTTGGGTACCTTATATAATAAATAAATATAATCCTGATTCAATAAGATATTTTTTAACTATAAATGGTCCCGAAAAAAGAGATACAGATTTTTCTTGGAGAGAATTTGTTAATAGTAATAATAGTGAGCTTTTGGGTGCTTATGGAAATTTTATTAATAGGACAATTGTTTTCATTAAAAAGTATTATGAAAATAAAATACCTGAGAGTTTTGTAGATAATGAAATAAAATCAAATACAGAAAAGTTATATAAAGATGTTGGAATTTTAATCGAAAGAGGAAATACAAAAGAGAGTTTGGAAAAAATCTTTAAATTTGTAAGAAATGCAAATAAATATTTTGATACACAAAAACCATGGATTGATATAGAAAAGGATAAAATTAAATGTAATAATACAATTTATAATTGTATTCAAATTATAGGAAACCTTTCTAATTTGCTTGAACCATTTATACCTTTTTCATCAACTAAAGTTAAAAAATCTTTAGGAATTAAGAACGCTGGTTGGAGATATTTAGATATCAAAAATAATGTAAAAATTAAAGATTTAGATATATTATTTAATAGAATCGACAAGAAAACTATTAATGAAGAGATAAATTATTTGAAAAAATATTTTTGAAGCTATTTGCTTTTGCTTCGATATGTTATAATTTTTATATGCTTTCCTATAATTATTCTTATAATAAATAATATTCCATAGAAAGGAAAATATGATAAGTTAAAAACTATATCATATAAAAATATTATGATTGATACTCAGAATAAATATGAAAATTTAGAAATACTAAAAATTGATCCTTATCTTGAACCACATAGAGAGGATTTGAAAAAGAGAATGCTTAGATATTCTTTCGAAAAAAATAAAATGCTTGGAAATTGTTCTAGCATTTCAGAATTTGCAAATGGACATCATTATTATGGATTTCATTGTGTAGATGATGGTTGGTATTATAGGGAATGGGCTCCAGGCGCAGAAAATGTGTGGTTAACTGGTGATTTTAATAATTGGGATTTATATTCACACCCACTAGAATCATTAGGAAATGGGAATTGGCAAATATTTATTAAAGGTAAAAATATATTAAAACATATGTCTAAAGTTAAGGTGAGAATTAAATCCAATGGTTATGAAATGAATAGGATCCCTTTGTATATTAAAAGATCAGTTCAAGATGAAATAACTAAAGATTTTTCTGGGCAAATTTGGAATACTGAAACTGAGTTTAATTGGACAGATGAAAATTTTAACATTCCTGTAGACAGACCTCTTTTAATATATGAAACACATATTGGAATTGCCCAAGAATCAGAAAAAGTAGGAAGCTTTAGTGAATTTACAAATAATATATTACCAAGAATTAAAAAAAATGGTTATAATACAATTCAATTAATGGCTGTAATGGAACATCCATACTATGGTTCATTTGGATATCAAGTATCGAATTTTTTTGCTATTTCATCTAGATTTGGAACTCCAGAAGAATTAAAAAGTTTGATAAATACAGCGCATTCGATGGGTATTACTGTACTACTTGATATTATTCATTCTCATTCTGTAAAAAACCATTTAGAAGGCATTAATAAATTTGATGGTACAGATTATCAATTCTTTCATTCAGGAGAAAAGGGAAATCACCCTGCATGGAATACTAAATTGTTTAACTATGGAAAACATGAAGTTTTACATTTTCTGTTGTCAAATTTAAAATTTTACCTTGAAGAGTATCATTTTGATGGATTTAGATTTGATGGAGTTACATCTATGTTATATCACCATAGAGGATTAGGAACAGCATTTAATGATTATAGTAAATACTTTAGTATGGATACAGATGTTGAGGCAATTACATATTTACAATTTGCTAATGAACTAATTCATGAAATTAACTCATCTGCTATTACTATAGCTGAAGATATGAGTGGAATGCCTGGAATGTGTCTTCCTATTGAATATGGTGGTATAGGATTTGATTATAGACTTTCTATGGGAACACCAGATTTATGGATTAAATTATTGAAAACTACAAGAGATGAAGATTGGAATATGTGGAATTTGTGGCATGAGTTAACAACTAGAAGACCACAAGAAAAAAATATTGGATATGTTGAATCTCATGATCAAGCGCTAGTTGGAGATAAAACAATTATGTTTTGGCTGGCTGATAAAGAAATGTATTGGCATATGTCAGACAATGATGATAATATGGTAATAAATAGGGCTATGTCTCTTCATAAAATGATTAGATTTTTAACAATGACTTTAGCTGGTGAAGGATATTTGAATTTTATGGGAAATGAATTTGGGCATCCTGAATGGATTGATTTTCCTAGAGAAGGAAATAACTGGAGCTATTATTATGCAAGACGACAATGGAGTTTAGTAGATAGTGAAGATTTAAAATACAAGTATTTAATTGAATTTGATAAGGCAATGCTAAACTTTGTTAAAGAAAATAATATTTTGAATGCACAAGATCTAAAGAATTTATGGATTGATAATGATGCAAATATTATAGTTTATAAAAAAGGGGGAAAAATATTTATATTTAATTTCCATCCAAATAATTCATTTGAAAACTACCAAATTCCTGTAGATTCTAAGGGATCATATAAGGTCATATTTAATACCGATGAGTCTACATTTAAGGGCTTTTCAAGAGTATCAAAAGATGTTATATATAAAACAACTAATCATACTGAAAATATGGATAAAATATCTTTATATTTGCCATGTCGAACCAGTATTGTTCTTGAAAAAATTAATGATTGATAAAATAAAATAGAATCAAAATTGTTTTTTAGATTTTTTAATGTTTCTCATAATAAGGTTTTTATCTTTTATCTAATTTTTAATATATTATTGTTTTTAGAGAAATTTTATAAATAATTAATAACTAGAGTGTATTTTTTGAAAAGATGATATAATTTTTACAGCAAAGAAAATTATATTACTAAGGGATAGCCAAAAAATAAACTCTAATTCCCGAGTATGAATTCGGTATTATTTTTTAGGCTATCCTAAGGCAGAATCAAAAATTTCATAAGACAATTTTTTTCTGAAAATATCGATAGTTTAACGAATTTTCAAAAAAGTTGACTAGTTTATTTTTTGATTCTGCCTAAATTAAAGGATTTTTATATATGGAAAAATTAGAATGGATAAAGGGGAATTATTATGAGGATTGGTATTATTGTACATTCTGTGAGTGGAAAAACAAAATCAATAGCTGAAATGTTAAAAGATAGAGCACCTGATTCTTACTCAGTTACTGTTGAAGAAGTAAAACCGACAAGTGATTGGAAAACAGGTGATAAAAATGTTAATTTAGAAGTAAGTCCAGCCATTGATGGTTATGATGTTTTAATAATAGGAGCTCCTATTATGGCTTTTTCAATAGATCCTGTTATGAAAACTTATTTAACGGGAATAGACTCCTTCAATAATAAAAAGATAGCGGTATTTGCTACAAAATCTTTACCATTTTATTGGACAGGTGGTTATCAGGGATTGGGTAAAATGTCGAAAATTTGTAAAGAAAAGAATGGAATAATTTTAGTAGAAAAAATTATACATAATAAAAAGAAAATTGATGAAGAGACATTTGATGAATTTGCAGGAAGTATTTATAGTTTAATAAGATGATTAAGGCATAATCAAAAATTTCATAAGACAATTTTTTTCTGAAAATATCGATGGTTTAACGAATTTTCAAAAAAAGTTGACTAGTTTATTTTT
>JBDMZA010000669.1:0-3924 GCA_039770155.1 Clostridiales bacterium | reverse complement strand
ATTCAAGTCATTCACAACCTTTCATATCATTTTTTTCAATAACCAAATAAATACATTCCAACAAAGACTCTAATAAATGTTTATCCAAAACTTTATTTTTTTTATTTATTTCAACTTTGGCAAAATCAATTCTTTTATCTCTTCCATAAACTTTTTTATTTTCATCCAAATTTTTAACCTCCAAATAATAACCCACAAATAAAAAGCAGGAGACATTGTCTCCCCCTAATTTTAATATTATTTATATTTTATTTTTACTGATTATTTTTTACTTTAATAAATCTTTAAATTCACTTACAACAAACTTTTCATAAGCAATTTGATTCATTAAATCAATTCCTTTTGTAACTTCTAGCATTCCGCCATGAATACATCTTATGATAATTAAAATTACTATAATTGCACAAACAATAGACACTATTTCAACAAAATAATAATATGTTGAATTTATGATTCTAAATATTGGTGTTAATTTAAGAATATTCAAACATGTAAAAGTTATAAATATTAACAAAAGAAATATTCCACAAATTGTACTTCCAGTAATCCAAATTATATATTCAGTCAATAATTTCAAGTTACTTTCTTGAAATTCCATGACATCAAATTTACTTTTTGAAATATTTAGTTCAAGGAATTCATCTATTTTATCTTCAAGCTCTGGATTAAATTTTAGAATTAGTTCTAAAATTAGATCATTAAATACCATTAAAATCTTTAAAATTATCCTTAAAAGTTTATTTGAATTATTTAAAATTGACATTTTCATAAAAAATTCACTCTCCTTATTATTTTTACTCATTTTCAGAACACAAAATAAATGTTCTGGAATTAATTTTTTTTATTATATTTTCTTCTTCCAACTGTTTATACAATTCCAATCGCTTCCTCTTAGTTATTTCCAACTCCTCCTCAATCTCTCTTGAAGCTGGTAGCAAATCACCACAATTACACTTTGATTTTATAAAATTAATGCAACGTATATATAAATCATCTTCAAGAGTTGGAACATTGATTCCAACTTTATCTAAAACCACAAAATTTCTATCAAATTTCAGACCATCTGACAAGGTTACAATTAACTCCTTAACTGGTTTTGATATAGTTGTTACTGAAAAATCAAAATTATGATTTTGCTCCAACTTTTTTACTTCATGTTCTAACTCTATGTTCCAACCTTTGATTATTTTTAATTTATTTAATTTACATATATGTTTATTATTAGCTATATACTTATATATTTTAAATTTTTTGCTTTTTAATAAATTTAACAATTTAGCCTTTTTCTTTTTCCAAATTGACAACAATTCCAACTTGTTTTTTGAGTCTCTTTTCCAAATTTTCATAAACTGAATTTTTTCCATTATCTTCATCTATAAACAACCCCTTAAAATATTTTCTGTTTACTGATTCTGAGTCAACTACAAACTCACCAGTTTTTAATTTTTCAGTTCCATATACTCCAACCATTTTCTGAGACTCTTGTCTTGTCACTCTAAAGCTAATTTTACTACTTAATCTATCTCTTACATCTGTATTTAACTGTTCCGCCGATGGTCTTTGTGTTGCAAATATAGCCAAAATACCTGCCGCCCTTCCCATATTTAAAATTCTAAGTATTATTTCATTAATTTTTTTCGAAATTTCTTTTCCACTTAGTGCAATATCAGAAATTTCATCAATAACAAGTAAAATATATGGAATTTGTTTATTGATCGTTTTGTTTAAGTTATAACTTTCAATTTTTTTAAATCTAAATGTTTCAAGTAATTCATAACGCTTTTCCATCTCTTCATTTATGTTTTGAAGAATATTAAGTAAATCATCATGATTATTAATAAATATAGTATTTTGAAAATGCTTATACTGACTTAGTTCTACTTTTTTAAAGTCAGTCATAACGTAAACGCAATTACTTCCAAAATACATTGTTGATTGCAAAAAACAATTCAATCCACATGATTTACCTGACCCCTGAGCTCCAGCAATTAATATATGTAAAAGTTTTGTTATATCTGTAATCTCAACTTTTCCAGTATTTAAATTCACACCTAAAATCATTGGGACATTATATTTTTTCTTAATCTCTTTGACATCAAATTTCCTTAAATAGTCTTCAAAATAATATATTTTTTGTATTTTCTTTTTAATTTCAAATACAAAAGTATCAAGATCCACCTTAATGTTTAGATCCTCTTTTGCCATTCTTAACTTAGAGGCTATATCATCACTTTTGGAAATAACCCTTGCTATATCCGATAAACATCTTATCTTTACAAATTTTATAAAATCATTTTCTTTCATATTGACAAACATTGGATTAAAATTGTAATACCTTAAAACACCTAAAAGTCTATTTTCTACACTTCCAGAATCTATCAAATCTCTATCCGCAAATTTATTAGTAACAATATATATCAACCTCAAATTTTTCTTATCTTGTATGATGTTTGTAATTGAAGTATTGAAATAATGTTCGATCTCATCAAATTCTTTTTCTATTTTCCCTTTTGAGATATAGCTATACAGCATAAAAGTTATATCATTAGTTTTTTTATCTTTTTTGACATTTATAATAGAAACCTTTTTATCAAACATTTTGTAAAATTTATAATACTTAGCTTTAAACCAATCTTCTCTTGCAACATTTAATACTGATTTATAAATGTAAAAAGAAGGTAGGGCTAATAAATAGCCCCACGTTGATAAATTAAACTTTTTAATTATTGGATCAATTATAAAATATGATGTTAGTAGGCTAAAAGCTAGAACAAATACTTTTTCTTTTCTGGATTTTATAATTTTATTAATTGTATCTATTGTTATGTAATCCAATATTTTATTAAATAATCTTTTTAAATAGTCAAATACTACTTCACCAAATATTGAAATAATATCTCTTTTACTATCATTATTGTGTTGACGAGTCAATTATACCACCCCCAAAAGACATAACATTTTCAACTAAAAATTTACCTAATTTTAAAATTGATGTTGGATCATTTACCATATATGCAATTACTGCACATATTAAAATTTGTCCAAATAATCCCTTAAAATCACCTTTAAATATACTTTTTATAAAAGATATAATTATCACTATTATTATTGCTGCATAACATAATGGTTGAAGTCTGTTTAATAAATCATTCATATTAGATCGCTCCTTTCTTACCGATTTGAGATAAATAAATTAATGGCATTATTAAAATCACCAAATGTATAAATGGCTCAATTCCACTTTTCATATTTGGAACAACAACATACAAATCACCAATTGTAAATGCTACGATTAAGAAGAATGTTATTAATCTTTGAATTTGAAAACTAAATACAATTTGAATCAATCCTACAAAACTGTAGAATATAAGATCAATAATTAATTTAAATATCTCAATTGTAACTTTAAAAGTAAATTCAAATGCAAATCCCATATTAATTCCCCTTCCAAATTTATATATTTATTAAAAATTCTAAAAATAAAAAAAACAAGTGACCATTTATCTACTTGTTTTACTAGGCTCCATATTTTTAATATTTAATTTAAATACAATTACTTTTCATTCCATTTATTAAAGTCATTTTTCAAATAAAATTTAATTAAATTTTCTAATTTTGATTGTCCAGACATTATTTAATCCTCTAATTCCAACATTTTTAATGTTTTCTCAAATGTATCTATTATTAAATAAGTTATTTTATCATCAATTTTCAATACACCTTTATCTTCTAGGTAATATCGTATAGCTTTTATTTTTCTATATGATAAATCAGTATTTTTGCTAATTTTCGATTGTCCAGGTGAAATATTTTCATTTTTATTATTGTAGATATATGTTAAATATTCAATTAGTTCATCTTTAGAAAAGTCATCATTTACATTACTTTTTATTGCCAAATTACCTAATGTATATGATGATTTAT
>JBDMZA010000668.1:0-58047 GCA_039770155.1 Clostridiales bacterium | reverse complement strand
GTAACTTTTTAAACTAGCAAAAGTTACCCCAAAGTTACCCCAAAAGTTACCCCTGTTTTTAGGCTATTAGTACTATATATATATATTTATTTATAAGGTAACTTTTAATAATAATATTATATATATATATAAGTAATAATAATAAATATATTACATATATATATCTATATTTCAAAAAAAAAGTTACCCCTATCAAAAAAATGCATTTTTTAAGTCTATCAGTGGGCTAGAGGGGGTAACCTGCAAAAGTTACCCCGATTTAAAAAAAGTAGTTTTAAGTCATTGATATAACTTGGTTTGAGTGGGGTAACTTTTTGATATATTAAAGTAACTTTTTTAAAATTTAAAAAGTTACCCCCTATCATTTTTCAGTTAAGGAAAACCTAAAAGTTAACCAAAAAGTTAACCCTATTTTCAATCTATTAGAGCCTGATAGATGGTTTTCTTTAACTGGTTAACTTTTTTTAGATTAAGTTAACCTAAACTTTTCAGGTTAACCTTTAGAAAAAAATATTGAAGTATTGAAGTATTTCAAAAAATAAAATATAATTTAAGACATAATTACTTGAACCTTAACAAGAGTTGTATTTAATCCCACCATATTGGAATGTAAATTGGCAAGAATGCAGAAAAAGACTCAGTTAAAAAGGAAAAGATTAATCTGACCATAATGGAATGTAAATTTTGAAAAAATAATATATTGAAGTATTTCCAAAAATAAAATATAATGTTTTTATGATTGTTATATCAATGAAAAAAATGATAAACTAAAAGTATAAAGTTTTGACCAGCTTTATACTTTTTTTATTTTTGTACATTGCAGAGTTTTGGAACTTATGTTATAATAGAGGCAACATTATTTTCCATAATAAATTTATATAAAGTAATACGTTTCATTGTAGTTCCTTATCGAAAAAAACAGTAATAAGCTTAAGTTTATCGTTTCAATGTTCAATATTTCTGAGGTATTGAACCAAAAAAAAAGACTTTTGGAAAAGAGTCTTTTTTTAGTGTTCAAGTCTTTACTTATCTTATGCTATATAGTATAATAGAAGAAAGATAAAGAGAAAGGATTTGTACATCAATGAAAGAATTTGATGAAATGAAAGACAAGTTTGATGAAAAGAAAGATATTGTAATTTATAAGGATCTCCTTGGTAATTACAAAGAAATAGAGTTTCAATATGACTTATTGACAGGTAGTCGTAATGATATACAAAAGTATGACTACCATGACAGGATTATATATTCGAAGAAAGGTGAGTAGTATGGGAGTAGAAAACAACGCGATAAAGATGATTAAACTGTTAAGAGAAAACAAAGATAGAAGAATGAAAATGCCAGAAATTGCAGCAAGCCTTGGAGTTAAGACCAGGGTGATAAGCAATTGGAAAAAAACTATATTGTCTCTAGGGTATGACTTACGGACATATGGAGGTTATGACGGTGGGTATGAACTCCACGAAGAGTATCTTTCCTTAACTGAATTAAACTCAATTAAAGAAAAACTACCTCCTGAAATTTTCGAAAAAATAAAAAGGATAAATGAAAGGATATAAATTGGACACCTTTGGACAGTCTTTATTATATGTCTTGAATGCCTTTTATTATAAGGTATTATAGGTAAAAAGAAAAAGTGAAATTGGACACCTTTGGACACACTCTATTATATGTAATATTTAGAAAATAACAAGAAATGAAAGGATTTGATATAAATGGACCGCTATAATATACTTGTCGACTTGCTTATGATTGCTGAAACAATTTTTAAATTTTCCTTATCAGTATTAATGTTGATTTCAATTTTCTATCTTTTAGATTCAATTAGAAAAAAGAAAGAAAAAAATGAGAAAGGTGATGATTAAATGAAAGGTTACAATTTATTATTTTGTATAGCTACATATATTTTATTTGCTCTGATAGCCACAAGTTTCATCCGGAGCATTGCAATGGGAACTGTTGATGTTTTTGAAATATTGTTTACAGTTTCGATAGTATCTTATTTTGTACATATCAATATAAAAAGATTTAGAAGAAAAAAATGAGTGATAAAATTAGATATTTATATTTAAAAGAAAAAAATATATGCACAGGCTGTAAAGTTAGAAAATCAATAAAAAATCGAGTAAGATGTAATTTTTGCTTAGAGGATGATAGAAGATATAGAGCCGCTAAGCGAGAAATTAAGAAAGGGTTGATGAAATGTTAGAAATGGAAAACAGTAAAAAGGATAATAGTTCAGAAGAAAAAAAAGAAATAAATATATTACTTGGGCAATTGCAGCAAGCGGAAACATTAGAAGTGGAATCAATTGATTCAGATTGTTCCTTAATTGAAACTATTGCTAAAAAGTTAGAAAACTACAAAAATTTAATTGATTTATTTTCGTATTTAAAAGATTTAAATTCTAGGCTACATAGGGAAAATGCTGAATTAAAAGATTCCCTAAAATCTAAAGATGGTTTAAAGGTATCGATTGAATCATTGAAAGAAGAAAATAGGCAGTTAAAAGAAAATACTAAAAAGTTAACTCATGAGAAAAACAAAGTAGAATATGAAAATAGAAGAATAAAAAACAGATTATCTAATTATGTTTCTGAGGATGAATTAGCAAAAATGAGTGAAGATGAGTTTTATTTACAACCAGCGAATGATAAAAGTGAAGAAATAAAGGAGATAGAAACATTAATTGAAATTGTTAATGGAAACATAAAACGTATGGTAGGAAATGCAGCAGAACCAATTTATGTATCTTATGAGACACATGAATCTATTTTAGAGAAATTAGTAGATTACAAAAATTTATTTTATGCTCACTCAGATTTAAAAGCAGAAAACATCGAACTAAAAAAGGAAATTGAAGATTTAAAATTTAAGTTAATTATAAAAAGTACCAATGCAAATGAAAGAGATGAAGAATTATCAGATGAAAATGATAAGTTAAAAAAAGAAAATTTCACACTAAAAGTAGAAAAACAAAATTTACTTGCATTAAATGGGAACTTAGAAACAGTCAATGATGAATTAGAAAAAGAAAATGATGGGTTAAAACAGGAGTACAAAGAATTATTGGAAGAAAATGAACAGTTAAAAAAAGAAAACAATGATGGGAAAGTGTCAATTATTGAAAGTGAAGAATTAATTTTTTTGCAAAATAAAAATAGAGAACTACAAGAAAATTTTAGATTACTTAAAAGGCTTATTTACACTTTCGATAAGGATGTGAAATAATGATATACATTGGATTTACCATAGTTCTATTATTGATATTAATTGTAGTTATATTGAGGAATATTAGTAATTATCTACGTTTTATATATTTTTTATTATATTTTAATTTAGAGGAATTTTTAAAGGCTGACCTTGGTGATGGGCTTGAGGATTTGTTTGATGGAAAAGGAAATGATGAATATATGATGAAATTAGAAAAAGAGTTAAAAAAAAATAGAAATATATAAAAAAAAATAAGTTATGGAGATGGTTATTAAATGGAAGTATTGATTATGGGTCTTGTAATTGGTTTTTCTGTAACTGGGATTGTATTTAGTATAGTTACAATACTAAATACAAGAAATAAGGTAAATCAAAAAAAATAATAAATTTGATGGAAAGGACGTTATAAAATAATGGATATGAGGGATATTGGGGATATTGGGGATATCGATACATCTTTGGTAGAAGGAAAGTATTTGATAGCAGCAATGACTATTTTGGCTACATCGGACTTTATGTATAAAGGCAAAGTAATTAAAGGGAGTTCGAAAACACCTGATGAAATTTTATCATTGTTGGGTGAAACAGTCACAATACTAAAAAAAAGAAATAAATCAAAAGGAGGGTTTAAAAGTGCAAAAAAATAATAATGGTACAAAAAGGAGACTAAATACAAATAAATCTCTTAGGCTTTTTATCTCTGATAAAGTAAAACTTTTTGAAACAAACAAAATAAGCGAAGAAAAGTTAACAACTTTTTGTTATGCAATAAGCCTTATTGCAGATTTGCTTAAAAATGATGTATAAGTTAAAACAATCTTCTTGTTTAGAATATCCAAGAAAAAACGTTAAATCGGTCAGCGATTTGGCGTTTTTTTGTTTAAGTATTATAATAAGAATATAGAAAGTTAATTACAAGAGGTATTTAGTATAAAATAAATTGAAGGTGGAGTTATGGCAGAAAAGAAAAAAGGGAATAAGCGAGGGCCAAAATGCCGGTATGATGAAAAAGTAAAACCTAAGCTAGATTTAATTGAAGGATGGAGAAAAGAGGGATACTCTGAAAAGTGGGTTGCAGACGAATTAAATGTCGGATACTCGACTTTATCTGAGTACAAAGCTAAATATCCAGAATTGGCGGAAGCTTTGAAGGCATCCAAGGCTAGATTGGTAAATAATCTCAAAAATGCATTATACAAAGAGGCAATGGGATATGAATATGATGAAGTGACAGAAGAGCTTGAATTGTCTCCATATGAGGAAGAAATAGATGGTAAAGTTGTAGAAAAACATAAAATAGAGAAAATTAAAAGAAAAAAAACAAAGAAAAAAGTTAGAGGGAATGCAAATCTTTTAATTTTTGCAGTTTGTAATCTTGATCCAAATTGGAAAAGGATTGACAAAGAAGTTATTGAAGATATAAAAGATGCCTTAGCAAACTATGATGAAAAGGTAAGTTATTCTAATAAAATATTTGAAGAAGCCTTTAATAAATTATATCCAAAAAGAAAAAAGGAGAATTAGGCCATGGAGCCATCTGTTAATTTAAATGATATAGTGAAAAATATCCCTGGTTGGGATTCTCCTTTGTCTATTGCTCCGCGAACAAAAGAACAATTCGCAAGCTGGATTGATGCATTTTTTAAATTTAAAATACCATGGGATTGGGAAAAACAATGCAAAACACATTCGTATCCACTAGATGCAATGTGGGATGCATACTCTGAACAAACCCCATTTTCAATATGGTACGCAAATCGTTCAGGTGGTAAAACATACGATTTATCGACATTGTCATATATTGAAACATTGTTTAAGCCTAACTGTGGTATCAATGTTGTTGGTGGATCATTAGAACAGAGCCAAAAAACAATTGCATATTTAAGCGAATTTTGGCAAAATGAAAAAGCTCCAAAGCACATGTTAATCAATAGGGAAGTAGCTGGGCGTGGGTGTAAGCTGACTAACGGGTCTTGGATTAGGGCATTGGCAGCGAGCAGTAAATCAGTTAGAGGAAGCCATCAACCTAAACTAAGAATTGATGAGTGTGACGAGCTTGACGAAAAAGTTTACCAGGCCGCGTTAGGACAACCAAAGTCAATGCATGGGATACCTGAAAATGTAATTGTGTCTTCAACTTTACATGTGCCATTCGGGTTAATGAGTGAAATAATTGACAAAAGGCATGAAACAAAAGCTAAATTATATCAATGGTGCATAGAAGAAGTTAAGGAGCCTCATGGTTTTTGGACAAATGAAGAAATAGAAACTAAAAAAAGGCAAATAACTAAAGCTATGTGGAAATCTGAATTTTTATGCTTAAGGCCAAAACTAGGCGAATCAATATTTGATTTTGAGTCAGTCGAAAGAGCCTATAGGCGCGGATTACTCGAAAGATATATACCAAAAATCCAAACAGAAGCAGGGATTGACTGGGGTCATACTTGTACAGTACTAAATATAATCCAAAATTGCAAAGAATATTTCAATGTTCCTATATCGAAAAGTTGGGAATACTGGGAATTAACTGATCGCTGTAATGAAATAGCAGAAATGTGTATAGAATATAAGATTTCCGTGATATACTGCGATTCTAATCCAAAGGATGCTACAATTACACTACGAAAAATTTTGAAGAAGAAAAGGGCGACCTGGGTTCAAGTTGTCCCGATTGCCTTCAATAAGTGGAAAACAACTGCAATAGATGTTGTTAGGTTTTTACTTGAAAGAGATCTTATTAATATAAAAGATAAGGTTTTACAGGATAAATTAAAAAAGTTTCATTATAAAAATGTAGAGCAGGAAATAATAGCAAAAGAGGACGACCATTACCCTGATGCACTGATAGCATGGGCGGCGAGTAGAACATCAATTCTTGGTAAGGTTGGTTAGGTTTTCTTTTAACTGGATATATTTTAAAAAAAATTAAAAAGGAGTGAAATTTATGTTTCTACCTGAAAGGTCATCATTCCCACCAAAAAATTGGAATTTTTGGTATGATAAATATGCTGAATATGCAGCCTGGTACTCTGGAGATATAGAAGAATTGCTGAAATATTATGCAAATAAGCTGGACAACGAATTAGATGCTGAATCAAGATTTTGGATCAGGATAGAGAAAGAAGATAGGGCCAATGTTTGTCATTTACCTGTCGCTGGTGATATCGCAGGGACATCAGCGGACCTGTTATTCTCTGAAAGTCCAAGGTTGAAGTATGAAAAGGAAAACGATTCAGGGAAAGTTATAACTGAATTCATAGAAGAAAATAACTTGAATTCAGTATTGTTAGAGAGCGCAGAGTTGACCGCTGCTTTATCAGGCTGTTTTCTAAAATTGGACATACAACCTGAATTGTCAGAACTTGCCATAGTGTCAATAATAACGCCAACACAGGCATTCCCTAGTTTTTTTAGAGGCCGGTTATGGGAAATATTATTCTATAGAGAAGTGAAAGAGAATGACTCAAGGAGTTGTGTCTATCGGCTGTTTGAAAATAGGAAAAGAGCTGGAAATGACTTAATCATAGAGTATAAACTTATGAAAGGCTCCGATGACAAAATAGGGATAGAAGTTGATGTAAATTCAATAGAGGAAACAGCAACCTTGAATTTAAATTCTTTGAAAATGAGTAATATAAATGGTTTAGGTTGTATTTATATCCCTAACAAAAAGCCCAACAAACTGGCACCTGGGAGTTACTTAGGTAACAATGATTGGTCACAATGTATACCATTAATGGATAGTTTGGATTTTTCTTATACATCATGGGTCCGCGACATTGAACTTGGAATGGGTCAAGTGTTTATTGACGAGGAATTGACGACTAGAGAAGTTGACACAAGTTTAGGTGGTACCGAAACAGTAAAACTTAATAGATTTTCAAAATTCCAGCGGTGTTTTTTGAATATCAACCTATCTAACGCAAAAATGGGAGGTGACAATGTAAAGCCAATCGAGCCAGTTCAGTTCGAAATGCGAGTCGAAGAACATTTAAAAACCTGTGAATATTGGTTTAATCAAATTGTTGTACAATCCGGTTACAGCCCAGCAACGTTTGGGATAAATGCGGATGGGCGTGCTGAAAGTGGAACAGCTCTAAGGATAAGGGAACGAAAAAGTTTTTTAACTCGTGAAAAAAAATCCCGATATTGGCAAGTAGCAATAAAAGAACTTATAAACCAGGCACAACGCATGCATATAGCGACAACCGCAAAAAATTATACCCCTGAAACGGTTTCTGTTGAGCTTGAGGATAGTATAGTTACGGATAGTAGGGAGCAGTCTGAAACTATAAGAAACCTTGAACAGGCTAGAGCAATATCAACTCTTATGAAAGTGACAACTCAACATCCGGATTGGACAGAAACAGAAATAAAAGAAGAAGTTGACAGAATCAATAAGGAATCTGGAATTAGTTCTGAAATTTTAGTATAAGTATTTGTAAGTGGAAAATAAGAATAATTTAAGGAGATAAAAGATGGATAATAGATACAAATGGGAAAATGATAAAGAATATAACTATAGGATATGCACTTCAAAGTTATCAAATGAAATTAAGCTTGGTCTAACTCAAATAGTTGGTCAGGCACAAATGAAAATACCTAATTATGTTAAAGCAATTAATATATTTTCAAGATTATTAAAAGCCTTGGAAGGAAGTAATGTTCCTGAGATATACATGAAAGTAAATGGTTTTCTTTTAACTGGTGTTGAATGTTATTTAGCAGCAGCTAAGAATTTGCAAGAAAGTACAAAAGTTAGCGAAGGAAAAGCTAAGCATATTTATAAAGCCCAAGCTTTAATCAATGAAGGTAACTGTTGGGTAGAAATATCAAAGATAAGAATTGCTGAAGCTGTTGAAATATGTGAAAGCAGATGATTAAATTTTAAAAAAATGAGGTGATAAAATGAAAGATACTTGTGGAAATTGTCAGTTTTTATCTTTAACCGAAAAACAACAGAATTGCTTTAAGGCTCTTGGGCTAAACCATAGGTGTACTTTATTTAATAAAATATTGTTACATGGGGACAGCCACCCAGAATTAGAAAAATTTAGTATTTGTAGTCAATCAACTATTAAGAAAAATGTTATTGATGAAATTAGACATTTTATACAGAAAGGTACTGATTGACATGATAAACCAATCAACGTATGAAAATTTATCAAGTGAATTAGTTTTTGCTGCTGAATTACTAGTCTGGGAAGTAGGCGGATTGTTATTAAAATTAAATAAACTAGGTATAAATAATCCTGGTGCAGTTGTTGCCGCTAGGGAAAAGTATGAGACTGGGTTAACTAAGGCAATAAAAAAATATAAAAAATCTGCAATAAAATGGATTAATGAAGACGTGGCAAAAGCTTATATAGCAGGTTTAACACATTCAAATAGCATACTACGCGCTAATAACCTAAAGACTAGCAATATTAATTCTGTCTTAACTGGAAGTTTTTTAATTAAATCACCGCCTCCAATTCCACCAATACCGCCAATTACAGGCCAGCAATTGGCATTTTTTGAAGGATGGCAAAACCATACACAATTTTTTGGAGTTTTTAGGAATGCAGCTTATTACTCGATAGATAAACAGCCTTTACAGATATTGAGAGCTGGAAACGACTTATATCGGGATGTTTCGATAATGGTTGGAGAGCAAAGCTATAAAGAATCTGATATATTCACAAGAAGAAGGATGAGCCAGGCTCTATTGAATGAATATTCCAAAAAAGGATTACAGGCTATAAGATATAAAGATGGCAGAAATGTGTCAATTGATACATATTCTGAAATGCTAGGCCGGACAATAACAGGCCGCGCAGCGGTTCAAGCTTCCTTAAATCGTTTTGTTGAAACTGGTTATCCCTTATGCGTCGTATCGGCTCATTTTAGGGCATGTCCGCTTTGCACTCCTTACGAAGGTAAGATTTTATCAGTTGATGGAAGGCATCCAGATTATGAAAGTGTTGCCGACGCTGAAACACAAGGGTTATTTCATCCGAACTGTTTACATGACATATCTGTATACATTGAAGGTGTGTCGAAGCCTCTTGAAACTAGAACTCATCCTCGTGAGCAAAAATTAATTGATGAGTACGGGTATGAAGAAGCTCAAAGGCTTGCATATCAGGCTCAGTTAAGACAAAGAGCAATAGAGAGGAATATTAGGGCATACAAAAGAAGGTCAAATACTTCACTTGACAAAAAAACTGAAGAATATAATAATAAAAAAACTAGAGAATGGCAAGCTAAGCAAAGAGATCATTTAAAGGAAAACAAATTTTTAAGGCGAAAATATGAAAGAGAACAGATTAAAAAAGCTAGGTAGAAAGGCGTTGATTGTATATAATGAAATTTGAACTAGGTAAATTTTATGAACATTCGGGCGGTGGAAAGTTATACATGTGCGGCTTAGCAAACACTAAAGTTTATGGGCTGGGGCTTGTCGCTGAGTCGCCAGAAGGGGTTTATAGTATTGTTGGATTAGATGAAGTTAATGCAAAGAATTGGCAGGAAATAAATGAGAAAGAATATATGAGAACGAAAAGAATATATTATAATGATTGAAAGGAATGAGGTTAATGGAAAGGAATAATAGGGTCAAAAGTCCTGTGGTTTGGCTGAGTTTTGTAACAGAATTGGTTGTAATACTTGGGTTATGGGGTGTATATGAAAAAATTGGTGTCGATCAAAAGGTTGTAGCTGCTACACTGACATTTATAATTGTGTCATTGGGTAGTTTTGGAATCTTAAATAATCCAAAAGATATAGACAGATTTTAAATATTTTGTTGAAAGGAAATGTATACAATGGCAGAAATAAAATTAATTGACAAAAATACTGATTTTACAAAGTTAAAAATGGAGTTAATGAAATGGGACACTTATTCAAATAAAGAATATTATGATGTCTATAGAATTGAAAATCATTTTCATAGTATTGGTGGGAAATGGGGAAATAATAATTATTGGGCATCTCCAAGAGGAGAAAAACCAACGTATGATAATTTAATTGAGTTTTCAGGGGTAATCTGTTCATGGGGGATGAGATTCTATGAATCAAATTTTATAAAAACAAAATGGAATGAAACAGAAATGAATGATATTGTAAAATTTGAAATAACTAGAAATGATAAAATATTCTATGACTTTATAGTTAGAGACATTGAATATGGGATTGCAAAGGCTAGAAAGATAATGATTGAAATACATGAACATCCTATTCCCTTCAATGAACAAAATTTTGAAAAACAAATAGTAGGCAGGAAAATAAAATGGATGGATAAGCCTTCAGTAATTGAGAGTTACTCTATTAATTGGAATTTAATTGTTGTTCCTGATGGTTGGGATATAAGAGAATATAGACATTATGAAGGAGGTGAAGAATCTATCTCTGAAGATTTATTTGACAATTCTATAGACTGGTTTAGGGATTAAGTTGTATGTTATAATATTATTGTCATGGTGGTTTTGCCTTCTTTCTAAATATTCTAGAAAGAAAAAAGAAAAAAAGATGATAGTTTCCAAAGTTATCTTTTTTTTTGTTTTTTTTAGTATTATAATATATGTATAAAAACGGTTGGAGGTTAAGATGTACTTAAAAAATAAAAAAGTATTAATTACAGGGGGTACTGGCACATTTGGAAAAGAATTTGTAAAACAGGCACTAGCACATGAGGTTAAAAAAATATATGTATTTTCAAGAGATGAACTAAAACAATCTGAAATGCAAAAATTTTATAAAGATGAAGATAGGATTTCTTTTCTAATTGGTGATATTCGAGACTATAACAGACTTAAAAGGGCTTTCACTGATATCAATATAGTTGTACATGCTGCAGCTCAGAAACAAGTCCCATCCTGTGAGTATAACCCGTATGAAGCTATAAGAACTAACATAATTGGAGCGCAAAACATAATTGAAGCTGCAATTGATACTAAAGTAAAAAGAGTTATTTTTATTTCTACAGATAAAGCGGTAAATCCTGTAAATTTGTATGGTGCTACAAAATTATGCATGGAAAAGCTTGCAATCTCAGGGGCAAGTTATGTTGGCTCTAAAGATGTTCGTATATCTGTTGTTAGGTATGGGAATGTTATTGGTTCAAGGGGATCTGTTATCAATGTATTTAAGGAAGCTAAGAAAACAGGAAAGATTCCGATTACAGATAATAGAATGACTAGATTTTGGCTAACAGTTGATCAGGGTGTTGAATTTGTTCTGACTGCACTAAAATACATGAAAGGTGGAGAAATTTTCATCCCTAAGATTCCATCAATGCGAGTTGTTGAACTAGCTGAAGCAATTGCACCTGAGTGTAAGATTGATATGATTGGAATTAGGCAAGGGGAAAAGCTTCATGAAACATTGATATCAAATGAAGAAAGTAGAAATGTATTAAATTGTGGAGAATTTTTCATAATTAAACCTGTTTTTGACTGGCTTAATTATGAAGTGCCATTTGCTGATTTTTCAGAGGTTGATGGTGATTTTTCATATAGTTCAGATAATAATACTGAGCGGCTATCAGTTTCAGAAATGGAGAATATTCTAAATGGATAAAAAATATCGATATGGAGAACATTACATAGACGAAAGCGATATAAGCGCGGTTATAAAGACACTTGAAAGTAAGTGTCTAACCCAAGGTCCTATCGTAGAAAAGTTTGAAAACTTAATCAAGGATAATTTTTCTTTTAGTTATGCTATAGCTGTTAATTCTGGGACTGCTTCATTACATTTAGTTTTAAAAGCTCTGGACCTTAAAAAAGATGATGAAGTTATTGTACCAGCCATAACATTCGTTGCAACTGCAAATGTTGTGGAAATGTGTGGTGCAAAAGTTGTTTTTGCTGATGTTGAAGAAGACACGCTTCTGATTAATACAAAAGATGTAGTAAGAAAAATAACAAAGCACACAAAAGCTGTTATAGCTGTTGATATGGCTGGGCAATTGTGCAATTATAAAGAATTAAAGAAAATTTGTACAACTAGAAATTTAATTCTAATTTCAGATGCTTGTCATTCGTTTGGAATCAACTATTTTAATGAAAATGAAAAGCCGGATTTTGTATGTTTCAGTTTTCACCCAGTCAAAAATATAACAACTGGTGAAGGTGGCATGATATTGACGGATGACAGTTTTTCATATGAATTAATGAAATGTTTAAGAATCCATGGGATGGTCCAGAACAAAATGGTTTATCTTGGGTATAATTACAAAATGTCTGATATCAATGCAGCGTTAGGTATTAGCCAATACTACAAAATGGACCACTTTATATCTAGACGAAATTTTATTTTTAGCGAATATTATTATAAACTAAAAAAATATTCGTTAAACCAATTAAAATTCCCAGTTTCGAACGCCTGCCATCTATATATTATAAAAGTAAACAATAGGGATAAAGTTAGACAAGAATTACTCAATCATGGGATACAAACACAGATACACTATGTCCCTGTTTACGACCACCCTTATTATTATCTTAAGCATTCAAGCAACCTGGGAGAAAGCATTGATAAGAATGTAAAATGCTTAAACACTGAAAAAATAAAGAATAACATATTGAGTATCCCAATTTATTGTGCCTTAACTGAAAAAGATGTTAATTATATATCTAATAAAATACTGGAGGTAATTGATAAATGCAAATAGAAAATGAAATTATTTTAGATTTTGGGAGTGGAAATACTTGCAAGAACGATAAAGACATTGTTAGAGAAATGATTGCCCAGTTAAAAGCGATTGATTCCGGAAAATATAAAATAATAATAAAATGGCAACTATTTGAAAAGGCTGGGGAAAATATTCCGCTCAACCAAAATGTTTTTGTATTTGCAATGAGATATGCAGAAACAAAAGGATATAAAACAACAGCTAGTGTTTTTGATGAGGATTCACTAAATTTTTTATTAGGGTTTAAAGCGGATCTTCCTTTTGTTAAAATTGCGAATAATAAGAAATATTACCCATTAATAGACCTTATCCCTCGTGGAATAACTGTATATGCTAGTTATACGACAGGATTACATTATTACTATGATACAAAGCTGTTTTGTTGCATATCAAAATATCCAGCAAAATTAGGTGATTATGAAAAAAACTTTAATAAAAATCAATTACGTTATATCTCTGACCATACATCAAACTTTGATTTATATCGTAAATATAAACCTGAAAAAATTGAATGGCATTATAAGTTAGAGAATTCAACTGGTCTGGATTCTGGTAATTTTGCAAGAACACCAGCTCAGTTAAAAGAAATACTGTAAAGGGATATCATGAATCAAAATAAATTAGATTTTTTAGATGTAGTAATCAAAAGAGAAAGAATATATCAAATTAAAATATATGGGAAATATTTGATGATAAAAAACAGTAATGGGAAACTACTAAAGCCTTATTATGTTTTTAATACTGATAAAAAATATTATACTAAAAGATTTATGTTGTATTGTAAAGGGTTAAGATTTGAATACTCTGAATATGAATTATATGCATATTCAAAAGGATTTGATGTATTAGGAAAAAGATTTTATAAAAATATTTATGAAAGAAGTGAATGAAAATGAGAAAACATAAAAAAACAGATGGATTTATTAATGTTTTATGCATAGTCCAGGCTAGGATGGGGAGTACTCGGTTACCAGGTAAAGTTTTGAAAAAAATAGCTGGAATGCCTGTATTGGCTTACGTTTTAGAAGCGGCAAAAAACAGCCATTACATCCCGCTGACAAAAATAATTGTTCCTTTAACTGAGCAGGATAAACCCTTAATCGACATTCACAAAGAATCTGAATATTTTGCAAAAGATGATATTCTTGTTTATGATGTGCCAGAAAACGATGTTCTATCGAGGTATTACAAATGTTACAAGGAAATATCAAAAAACAACAGGATAGATAATATTGTTCGTATCACATCTGATTGCCCGTTATTAGCGTTTTTCCCTCATATAATCGATTCTATTATTTACGATCATTGCGTCAATGAATATGATTATTCGTGGAATAGACACAATAATTTTATGCCTTCTGGGCTTGATGTTGAAGTCTTTAAGACAAAAATATTAGAGGAAATGTATCTTAATATAGATAGTTTAACTGGGGCAGAAAAGGAACATGTGACTTTGTACATCAGAAATAATAAGGATAAATATAATATACTAAACCAAAGTTGTAATGACACCAATTTATTTTGGTCTGATATAAAAACAAAACTTAGTATTGATACAAAAGAAGACTTTGAAAAGATTAGTGACATCATAAATCTAATGAAAATGAAAGGATAAAGAGTGATATGAAATTAGACTGCTTAACTTTAAGAGATGTAGAAAAAGTGAGGATATGGAGAAATAACAATATTGAATCACTCAGAACTCCATTTTTTTTAACTGAAGAAATGCAAAAAGAATTTTATGAGAACAAAATTTGTAATAGAAATTCTAATTGTAGATTTTGGGCAGTTAGAGGGCCTTCTGGAATAGACTTTTTTGGAATGGTGGGGCTTGTAAATATTGAATGGGAAAATAGATTAGGCGAAATATCTATAATTATCGCACCTAATCAAAGAGGAAAAGGAAAAGGGACGAATTCAATTGAGTTACTTTTAGATGCTGGATTCAACCAATTAAATTTAACAAATATTTACGGAGAATGTTATACCTTAAACGAAAATTATATAAAATTTTGGGATAGAATTTGTGGGATGTATAATGCAACTAAAGTGACTCTTCCTGGTCGTAAATACTGGGATGGAAACTATTATAATTCATTATATTTCAATATTAATAAATATGAATGTGATCAAAAGTGGGATAAATCTAGTAATGGGGAAAAAGGAGATATAACACATGGATAAAGCTAAAAAAGAACTAAACATTTTGGCCTTGGTTAATGTTGGGACAGCAGTTCAAATGATGAAGACAATCAAAGCGGATAAATATATTTTTATTACAACAAAAAAAGTTTCTCCTTCACAATGCCCAAAAGGTTATACAATAGGGAAAAATGTATTTTGTTATTCCCATAGAAGCTTAAAAAGAGGGAGGTATTTCCCTAAAATGGACTGGCAAAAGGTTCAGCCATTAGATGGGTCTATAGTAGAAAAAATGTTACCATATGAATCCACAACACTAAAAATGGTTGAAAGAATACCTCCGGTTAAGGTAAATTATGATACTCGAAAAAACTACTACATGAATAACCTAAGATACTGGATGCACGTAATTAAAGCCCACAATATTAACGTATTTTACAGGTGTGCGCCTCCTCATGAAGGTTACGACATGGTTATATATGGCTTATGTAGAGTTTTAAATATACCTATATGGTTGTTTGGCCCTTTCCATCCAGGAATGGCATATTTGTCTCGGACAATTGAAAATCCTTTCCCAGATTTCAATAAAAAGGTAATAGCCAATAATGTAAAATTTATCGATTATTTAAATGGAGAGTTACAACAAGGTCCAAAATTGATTCCACAATTAAAGGAACTAATTGACAATCATTGGAATAAAAAAAGACCTGCAAAAATACCTGTTGTTGTTCCGGCAAAGAAAAGAAGAACACAAAAAACATTGCTGGCTAGGCATAAAGGGATATTGTTGTGGTATAAGAATCATTGTGTAAAACCTCAGTTAGAAAAAGAATACATCTATGTCCCTTTACATTTCCAGTTTGAAGCCACAACATGCCCTTTAGGTGGGGTTTTCAACGATCAACTTCTAATGATAGAGTTATTAGCTCGTATAGGAATTACTATATATGTAAAAGAACACCCTCGAATGAGCAAAAATAGGAGCTTAGCTTTCTACAAAAGAATATATAACTTAAAATACGTTAATTTAATTTCTCAAAAAACAGATAATTATAAAATGATTGATAACTGCTTATGTGTCGCTAACGTCACTGGCTCTGCCGGATGGGAAGCAATATTGAGAGGCAAACAAACTTTATTATTTGGAAATATATTCCATCAATATGCTCCTAGCTGTTATCAAGTAAAAGATCTTATTGAAATTAAAGAAGCAATAGAAAAAATAAAAATATTTAAACCTGAAAAAAGATTACTTGAAGTATTTCTTTTTAATCTACAAGAATATTTATTTATGCATAACATAAGAGATATTACAGCAGCTTTTAAAAGTGAACTTGAGAAGAATGCAAAAATAATTGAAAATGAAGAATTTGAAAAAAATATTTATAGTCCAATGAAGTCAAGTTATGATGAGTCAACAGGTATTTTTACAGATGAAAATTTAGAAAAAATAGATGAGGTGGAAGAAAATGAAAATGATTGATTGTATTTACTTAATGGGAGGTATAGGAAAAAGAGCGAAATTAGGTTATCCTAAACAATTCGTATATTTAGGGGGAAAGCCTTTATTTCTCTATGGTCTAGATGTTTTGTTTGAAATAAAAGAAATTCGCAATATAATAATTCCAACAGCAGATAGAGAAAAAATAACTGGTTATCTTGAATCATATGGATATTTAACAAAAAAATATGATCCACATCTAATTATTTTTGTTGAAAATGGAGCATCAAGGCAAGAATCGGTTAAAAATGCACTTAAAGAAGTTGAAACAGATTATGTTTTAATTTCTGAAGCTGTAAGACCTTTTGTTACTAAAGAATTAGTGTACCAGGTCTTAGAAAATGATAATGATATTATTACCCCAGTTTCAAAAATGAAGGCAACATTGATAAACAAAAAATATGGGATGACATATAGCAGAAAAGATATTGGGGAAGTTCAGATGCCACAAAAATTTAAAACTAAGTTATTGAAAGAAGCTTATACAAAAATTGAAACTGCTACTAGTTTAAAGCTAGAAGACTGCACTGATGATTGTGATTTAGTAAATCGTGTTTTAGGGAATGGAATTAAGTCTATTGAAGGAATAGAAGAAAATATAAAAATAACTACTCCTCTAGATATAAAAATCGCTGAAGCTATTTATGGTTATAAGTATGGAGGGAAGAATGAATAATAATGATGAATTAGCTGCTAGAAAGTCAGTGATTATCACAGGTTCTAACCGAGGGTTAGGGCTAGAAATAGCAAGAGCGGCATGTAAAGAAAATTATTTTTACTATGGAATTTCGAAATGGAACGATCTTGATGTTTCAGATTGTTTTTCTTTAACTGAGTTCTTTTCAAATTTGAATGAAACTGAACATGTATTATTTCCATCTGCAATAATCAATAATGCTGGTGTTTGTATCCCTGGAAATATATTAGAATTTAAGCAAGATCATTTCAGCTCACAATTTGAAACAAATGTTTTAGGTGTTTTAAATTGCTCACAACTTTATACACAGTTGTGCATAAAAAATAAAATACCTGGGAAAATAATAAATATTGCAAGTACAGCAGGTATGTCTGCTAGGCCTGGGAGGTCTATTTATGCAGCTACAAAAGCAGCTGTAATAAACTTAAGTCTTAGCATGGCACAGGAATTAAAAGAGTATGGGATAAAAGTATATTGCTTATGTCCTGGGGCCTTTGACAGTGATTTAAGAAGGGCAATAGCTCCAGATGATAATTTTGAAAAGATGTTAAAACCTTCAGAAATAGCAAAATTTATTATGGATAAAATAATAAAAGATGAGGGTAGTTTTTTGGATAATCAGATAATTTATATTAGGAGGTAAAAAAATATGAAAACTGCAATAATTTCAGAATGTAACTTAATATACTGTATTGCTGGGCAGTTGTACAGCCAAGCACCAAACAGACACCCACGAAATGCAGAAAAAATAATTTCAAAAGTTGTTGAATTATTTAGGGGAAATGCTGAAAATTTTAATGAATTTTATTCTATTTCTATTGAACTAGAACCAAAAATTATAAATAAATATATATATAGCTTATTAATGCAAATTGAAGATTTTAAAAATTTGAATTTATCACAAACTGAATTTGAAAATAATATATCAGTTAATGATTCAAAAAGAAGTAAATTTAGTTTTGTTAGTAGATTTGATATTGCTAATTCTGACAGTTGGAAAGATGATTTTATTGATTTAGATGCTTTTATAAATAATGTTTGTATTAGCTTAATTGAAATGGTTGAAAAAGATTTATAATGAGGTTAAAAAAAATTATATTAGGAGGTAATTATGGATATATCTACAAGAGAAACATTTAAGTTGTATAGAGGTAGCATATATAAAAGAATAGGTACCCTAAAATTTAGTGGAAAACTAGAAAAAACAGAAGATCAACTGCTAAAGGAAACAATAACTTTATTAGAAGCAATCTGCTTTATTATTGATTATTTGGCTTTAGAAAAAGAAGAAACTGAAACTCAAGATCAAGAAAAAGAAATACATAAAGATGAAAATGATAAGTTTACTTTTGATAAGGTTGATTTTGACGGATTTAAAAAAGAGCTAGAACAACTTATTAACAGCTATTCGATTGAAAATTCTTGCAATACTCCAGATTTTATCCTGACAGAATTTATTATGTTTTCTTTAACTGAGTTTATTTCTAGCGTGAACAATAGGGATAAATGGTATTCATTTAATCCTTGGGAAGCAAAAACAAATTTAGGAAAATACAGAAAGGAACAGAATAATGCTTGTTACAGTAATGAATAAGGACCACTTTATCATAGAAATAGGCGAACATACATTTATACCCTATGAAGAGGTACGTGTAAATGTAGGGGCTTGCGATTATACCCATAAATTAATTAGGAGTTGCAGTAGCCTGAGAGTTGGAAAATTAAATAATCAATATTACATAGAAAAACATAAATTGAAAAAAGGTAGAGATTTTAATCTATGCTATGATATTGTTTCTCAGCACGCGGGAGCTGCGTATTTATACGCAATTGAAGCTTTAGGAAAACCTATCTTAAAACATTTATCACAAAAAAAATCTGGTTTTATTAACCGTCCGGTACCAGGACCGGACGGGAAAGGAGTAAATTGTCGCTTTTTTTCGAGCTTGAGGATTAATCAACAGGCAAAATGCCCTGTTGGCCCGTATGACGTTTTTATTTCGCACGGGATTGCTGATAAAAACTATTGGACAGGGGACAAGATAAAAGATTTCAAATATGCTTTTTGTCCAGGGCCGACATGGGAAAAAAGAATGAGAAAGACCGGTTACAAAGGAGAAATATTTCAAGTTGGATACACAAAATTAGATCCACTTTTTGATGGTCTATACAAAAGAACTGAGAGGAATAAAAAATACATTGTATGGTGTCCGACTCATGGCTATAACAATAAAAATCGTGGAAGGTCTAGTTATCCGCAGTGTTTGGAGCTAATAAACCAAATCGATTCATCTATTTATGATGTAAAGCTATGTTTACACCCGACTTCGAAGATGAATAATAATGTAAAGCAAGTGCCTACACTAAAGGAGCTTGTCGACGCTGATGTAGTTATTGCCGACGCTGGAAGTACGCTATACGAGGCGTGGGCGTTAGGCAAACCTGTAATTTTCCCTGACTGGTTATGTGCAAAGGATGTTATCAGCCATTTCAGGAAAGATACAGAAAATCTTGAATATATGATATATCAAAAAAAAATAGGCTATCATGCGAAGGATATGCCACATTTAAATCAATTGATAGAGAAGGCCTTAGTTGATGGAATGAAGGATGAAGAAAAAGCGTTTATGGAAGATATTTTCCCAAGCCATTTGAGGGGTAAAGCTGGAGAAACAGCAGCAAAAGCCTTGATGGAAATTAAAAAAAGTTTATGATATTATCGTTTGTTGACATAAGTTCGAAAACATAGTAAAATAACTTATGTGTGAAAACTAAAAAAAAGAGGTGACAATATGATATCTTCTGTAGATATTGCAAAAGAAACTAATATCAACCATGCTTCTATAGTTAAGCTAGCATGTAAATATAAATATGTATTGAAGGAATTTGGTGATTTTGAGTTAAAGCAAGTTCCATCAAGTCAGGGACACGGAGGAAGGCCAAAAGAAGTTGTAAAATTAAATGATAATCAAGCGATTGTTATCATTTTTTTATTAAGGAACACAGAAAAAACTGTATATTTGAAAACTAAAAATTTGAAAAAATTATTGGAAGAAGGGGAAACTATTGGATAATAAAGAAATAATAAAAAACAATTTATCAAGGATCCTTGTATATTATGGAGCTAAACCAGGGGTCCACAATTGGCAATGTATACCAGGCAGGCACAAAACACCAAACTTTGATTTGAGTGTAAAAAATGGCTTATGTTGCTGTCACTGTGGTATTGAGGGCGATTCTATAAGTGTAATTGGATTTTTAGAAAATTTAGATACAAAAAAAGATTTCCCTGAAATCATTAGAAAAGGAATGGAAATATTAAATAATCAAACCTCTGTACGCAATTACAGAGGTTTGAAGAAGAAAAGGATTGATTTAAATAACAAAAAAAATCCAAGCACAATTATAAACTTAACTAAAATTATATCACAAGAATTTAAAAAAGCAAAGAAGAGAGAATATTTATATTTTTATAGTAGAGGGATAACTAATATAGGGCTTTTTAGAAAGTATAAATTCTTAGTAAGAAATCCTGAAAAAATATTGCCTAAAGAGCTGTTACCAAACCTTTATAATATATATGCTTATGAGTATATTATTCCAGTTTGGGAATCTGGTGAAGTTGTAAATTTGATTCTCAGAAGAAATGATAAAAAATCAATTAAAAACAAAAAAATATTAAATCTAAAAAATTTAAAACTAACTATATTTAATATTGATTATCTAAAAGAACCACATGAATGTTTATTTCTAACTGAGGGTGTTTTCGATGCTTTATCGTTTGAAAATGAAGGATATAAAGCAATTGCCTTGAATAGTATTTCAATGAAGAATCGTTTTATAGATTCAGTTAAAGAAAACATAACAAATCTTGAAAATACTATATTTTTTGTATCCTTAGATGCAGATAAATATGGGAAAGCAGCAGCAAAGAAAATTATTGATGAGTTGAAAGGGCTGGGATTAAAAGCCTTCAACCTATCTATCAAAAATGGGTATAAAGATATAAATGAGTATTATGTAAAGAATAAAAAAGCCTTTAAGGTTAGTTTAAATTGGATAGAAAGGAATATTATAAATGGACGATACAAATAATAATAACAAAAAAATAGATCAAAATATATTGGTTAAAATTAAATCATACATAAAAACTATGAAGGTTGGGCAATATTTATATACTGATCTCTTGGAAGAGAAGTTTTGTTTAAGTAAATCAACTGTACTTAAGATAATGTTTTTATTAGAAAAGCAACACATATTAAAGAAAACATACAAAATTTATTGCACTGATTGTAATAGCTTTGGAGATGACTGTTATGAATCAATTAAAGAAATAGAAAATTATGAGTTTTGTGAATTTTGTAATACACAATTTATAGATGTGTTAAAACATATTATAATTTTTTTTAAGGTAGTGTAAAGCAATATATTGTGTTAGATTGGAGAGAAAAATGATTAAATTCAATGGAAGCGAAAAAAATATTAAAAAGATAGTATATGACAATGGGACCGAAATAGATTGTTCGGTTTTAGCTAAAAATATTGAACTTCATATAATAGATGATGAAGAATTTGAATTATTTAAGATTTTGATTAGTGAAAAATACAATGAATTAAAAAATAAAAGAGAAAAAAATAAAAAATCTATATGTGAAGAAAAATTTAAATACATTAAAATCCTCTATATAAAATATGCGATAGAATCTGATATTTAAGCCTTAAGGCTTATTTTTTTTTGTATTCTTTTATAGTCAACAAAATGTTGCTTTTATTTTACTAAGTAGCATAAAATGGCGAAAGATTGCGTTTTTTGTCATGTCACTATATAATAAAATTACGTTGTGAAACGGATATGTCAACAAAGACAATAAAAAAGGAGAGTCTTATGAAATTAAGAAAATTATTGAGTATATTTTTATTGCTGCCTATATTCCCTATAATAGGAATCCCAGATGGTGATGGTGACGGAGCTGGTGATCATCAAGGAAATGATGATGGAAAGAATGATGATGATAAGCAAGATAAAAATAATTCAAACACGGATGGAGAATCCGGCTCAACTGAAGAAGAGGACAAAATATACACTAAAAAAGAGTTCACAGAACAAATTGAAAAAAGGTATGCAAGGGAACGGAAAAAAATAGAGAAAAAAGTTCGTGAAGAATTCGAGAACAACAAGAAAAAAGAAGAAATGACAGAGAATGAAAGGCTTAAAGCAGAAAAAGAAGAAACAGAAAAAAATGCTAATTCGAAAATTGAAGCTGCAAATAAAAGACTTATAAAAGCAGAAGTAAAAACAATTGCTGTAGAACTCAATATAGTTGATGGTGATGGAGCTTATCAATTGATGAATAAAGAAAATATAGAAGTTGATGAAAATGGAAATATTACTGGAGTAAAAGAAGCACTCGAAGAACTTATAAAAAATAAAACATATTTAGTTAAATCTACACCTGGAACTTCTCAAACTCAAACTGTTGGTGACGATCAGCAGGGTAAAGGGAAAAAAACTGGTGGATTTGACATGAATAGTTTAATAAGACGAGCAGCAGGAAGATAGCAGCAGGGAGATAAAAGTATTTTTGTTTTTTCTTGAGTATGAATAAATCTAAGAAATATATATAAAAAAAATAAGAGGTGAATGATATGAGTTATATTCCACGCTCAAACGTAGAAGCGTTGATGCCAGAAGAGTTCCAGCGTGAAATCGTTGAAAACGTCCCTGAAATGTCCGCTGTAATGCGATATGCATATAGGGGTCCAAATATGTCCCGCGCACAAAAGCGTATCCCAGTACTTAGTATACTCCCAACCGCATATTTTACAAACCCAGGCCCTGGAGATACAGGAGATGCCGGATATAAGAGAATAACACAAATTCAATGGGAAAATAAATATATTGATGCAGAAGAATTAAATGTAATCGTCGCAATCCCAGAAGCGGTCTTTGATGACGCTGATTATAACATTTGGGATGAAGCTAAACCAAAATTACTTGAGGCTTTTGGACTTGCATTTGACCAAGCTGTTTTTTATGGTATCAATGCGCCAGCGGTTTGGCCTACAAACATAGTTGCGGCGGCAACTGGAGCAGGTAACTTTGTTACACTTGGCTCATTGGGAGATATTTACAATGACATAATGGCAGAAGGTGGGGTAATTTCTAAGGTTGAAGAAGATGGGTTTATGGTAGACGGCCATGTTGCTGCAACTTCAATGAAAGCTAGATTAAGAAGTTTAAGGGATAGTGCCGGGAATCCTATTTTCAAAGCGCTGTATAAGGAAGGAGTCCAAGGAGCCACAAGGTATGAATTGGACGGAGAACAAATGTTTTTCCCTAGAAATGGGGCTATAATCCCAACAAGAAGTTTGTTAATTTCTGGGGAATGGAAACAGCTTGTTTATGCGATCAGAAAAGATGTTACATGGAAAATATTAACTGAGTCAGTTATCCAAGATCCAGTTACAGGAGCAATTGTGATCAATTTAGCCCAACAAAATATGATTGCCCTAAGAGCGTCCATGAGGATTGGATGGCAGGTGCCAAACCCAATCAACCGCTTAGAAGAAGATGAAGAAGAAAGGTACCCATTTGCTGTGTTAGGCCCTGCTGGGAGCTAAAATTAAAATAGGAAGCTAACAGATGAAAAGTTAGTTTCCTTTAATTGGATTTATTTTTGAAAGGAATATTATATGAAGAAAGTTAATTTGGAATTTCTTAAAGATAGATATTATAAGGGGACGTTATACAAAGCCGGTGAAATTGTAGAAATGCCACACTCTGACACAACCGCTTATGTGGAGTTTAGGGCTGGTAAGATTGTCCAAAAAAAAACAGTTAAGAAGAATACTGATTATGATAATCTTTCATATAAAGAAATTCAAACATTATGTAAGAAAAATGGGATCGCTGCGGTCGGGAAAAGAGAAGATATGATAGAAGCCTTAAGAAAATTTGACCTTGGCGAAAATGAGCAAAAAAAAGAAGGTGCTTAGATAATGAAGAATGATAATTATTCACCTGATAGTGGGAAAAAGTACAAGTCAGATGGTACGGTTGTCTATACCGCTGATATAATTGATACTATTAAAAGTGTCTTAGATGAGACGATGGGCGGAGAAGGCGGTATATATGTAACAACAGCAACACCCAGAACACCCCCGTCGGGTAAGGTTATTCGTGTGATTGAAGCAAGAACAGAAAGCTCCGTTACTGCGGTGGGGAACGTATCAAACATAACCGCTAGAACATTGGAAGTAAACGGAAAGTTTTATGGGAAATTTACTAGTGTTACTGTACATACTGGAACTGCGATCCTGTATTATGGGGTGGCGTAATGTTGGGGCTTGGTGTAAACATAAATAAACAGGTTGGGGCAAGATATTCTGGCCCTTTGGACGAGCTTGGTAATGTAGATAATTGTGCGTTAGGTGTAGCTCCTTATAAGCGATTAACGTTTCTTTATGACGATTATCTTGTACTGGTTGTAAGAGTTGATGATTTAGAAGAACGTTATTTTTATGCAGATTATAATGGAAATATAGTGGAAGCTGATGTTTTGGCATGGCTCGGGGCTTCAGAGGGAGTTGTGAAAAAAGCAGCAAATCAACTTCAAGATAGTAATGAGGCGTACCAGAATACATTAGCAGATATGCCAGCTATTACAATCTCGAATGTATTTCAGAGCAATGGATTGTATTATGATGGCAGTAATAGTTGGCTGAGAATCAATGATTATGCAGCAATACAAATTACAGAACCGCCATATAGCGCTTATTCAAACGCAATTGCGTATGGGGTAGGAGAGGCTATTTATTCGAAATGTTTAAATAGTCATATAAATGCACAATACTTCTTGGCACACTACGAACATAGAATTGAACTCTGGCACAAAAATATAAATTTTGAAATAAATAATGCATGGACAGAATTAGCTATAAATAAAATTATGACTACTTGGCGAGATAAAAATGCAAATGGTTTTTTAACTCATACATTGCTCAATGAGTATACTCACACGCTTGGCGTTACGCTTACGAACAGGCCAAATGTAACGATCGGGGCTAGGTCAAATGCAGTTGATTGTTCATCTGTAAGTGTTTGGCTAGATGGCAATATAAAAACTGTGTTACTTTTCAGCTCAAACGAATATCTAAAATATAATGATTTTGTAAACCAAGGCTTATAGGAGGTTAATATGTTGTTTGAAGATAGATTGCTATTCACTGGAGAAACAAAAAAAGAAGCGCATGACAAAGCTAAAGCGGCGCTAGATTCTATTGAACAAAAATTATCAGAATGGAAAGGGAAGCCTATAAAATTATGCAGAATAGAGGAAATGAAACCTACAACAATTAATGGAACAGTATATTACTATAACATAGTTAAGCCTCTATCTGTCTGGAATGGCATAGGTAAGTGTGACTTTTCTTCAGTCGTAGCTGATAGAGAAGAGAAATATAAAAAAGCATGGAAACTTGAAGTTTTAGAGGGTCCAGGAATTAATTTGTCTTAATTATTTTTTTTAAAAAGAAAGGAGGAATTATTTTGTATATTACATCCACGGAATACGGCGCAATAACAGGAAGACCAGTTACAGAAGCAACCACATATAGGATTTTAGTTTCATGTAAATTATTAGATAGCAGAATCGGGAATTATTTAGTGCAGTCAGATGGATATAAAATAAATTCCTCGACCTGGCAATATTGGTGGAAAGGCGTATTGACAGATGTCCCATTATCGCAAAAAGATGCAGTGCAATTATGGGTATCTCAAATGGTTGCTTTTCTAACTGATAATAATAATTTACCTCCTAACAAATCGAACAACATAAGACTAGGGAGATTCAGCGTAGGAAAAAACATGGGGGCTAGCGCAGCTTTAAGCCAACTGCCAGAACAACTAAGCTTTGCCGATTCCATCTTAATTTCGTCAGGGATAATCAACAGGGCGGTGAAAATGGCATGAGTATGGCTGAATTCAACGCGTTGATGAACCATGATGTTATTTTGAAAAAAATGGTAAGAAGTTATGAGGGCGAACTATCCGTGGATTCTTTCCAAGTTCTAAAGGGTTGTGTAGAGTTTGGAAGTAATCTCATAATAGAAAAAAAAGATAACCCTGGTGAAACTTTACTTGCAAAGGCAATAGTTTTTTTGAAGGATGATGCTGTAATTGATGTGGAACATGAGGGCTGGGAAGTAGAACAAACAGCTCCACAAATTATATCGAAGTTGGAAGTTATTAACATTGATCCGATTATTGACAAGCGAAGCGGCCAAATCCATCATTATGAGTTAGCGGTGATATAATAATGGGTGTATGGCAAAATTGGAATGGTGACGAGGTTGTTAGGGCTGTTGAGGCTGCTGTTTTATTAGCTCAAAATGATACAGGAGAAGTTATCCTTGGAGCTGCAAAGCAAGAAGTTCCTCTTGATGAATCTACATTACAAAAAAGTGGAACAATTGTTCGTGTAGAAGATGAAGGGGCAACTGTTATCGTAGTTTCGTTTGGTGGTGGTCATGGAACTGGCTTTCCTATTGTACCATACGCGGTCAGATGGCATGAAACACAAGCCAATTTTCAGCACGGGAGAAAGTGGAAATATGTAAGAGATCCATTTAACCGATTAGTAGTTACAACGTATGAGAGGGCATTAAGACAGAGATTGGGGGCGGTTCTGTGATGATAGCAAATGACATTGTTACTTACTTAGATAGTAGGGGAATAGCTGTAAAAAACACAAATTTATTTTTAAATTTTCAAAAAGATAGTCCTGATAACTGCATAACTGTTTATGATGAATCAGCTCCAGTTTTGCCGGAGTCGTCTTGTCTAGCTGTTGATAATTATGGGATTCAGGTTTTAGTAAGAAATGCAAGTTCAGTTTCAGCAGCAGCAACAATCAAAGAAATACACAATATACTAGCAGGTTTTGGAGGCGGTTCCTTTGTAACTGGAAATGATATTGTAAGTTATATGACAGTTGTAAACTCTCCTTATTTCATAGGGCTAGATTCAAAAAACAGACATGAATGGACTACTCATTATATAGCAAGAACTGAGTTGGTTGGAGTAAGTGAAAATAGATTGTAAGTATAAAAAATATAAAAAAAAGAGGTGAAATATATGTCAACAAATGTAGCTGGTGAGGTAAAATTCGCCGGAACGATAATAACAGTTGACTCTGAACCTGTCGCAAAAGTAACATCATGGAAACGAAATGTATCAATTGACGAGGAAGATATCACAGGTGCAGAGGACTATATCGCCGGAACTGATGTTCTTCATAAGGAATTCACACCGCTGGCAGTCGGGGAAACTGCTGAAGTTGAAGGTATATCAATTGAAACCGCCGCCGCAGGGCTGGATGATGGCCAAAGTGAACTAAAGGACGCGGCTACAACAGGGAAGATCGTAACTGTTCGACATACAAAAAAGAACGGATATGGGGATATTTGCACAGGATTTTTTACATCATATGAAGAGGCGGCATCAACCACGTCAACGTATAAGTTTAAAGGGACTTTTAGGATAAACTCATTATCCGCAATAGTACCAGGTAGCTAAAAAATAAAAAAAGAACCAGTTAGAAAGGAAATATAAAATGGATAATAAGGATAATATAGAGGAATTATCACCTTCTAATGAATTAAGTGAGAGTAATATTGAGAAACTTGAATTGCTTGATCAAAAATTGGAAGATGAAAAAAGAGAGCAAGAGGAAAGGTTACTGATAGACTTTGATGAAGTTGTAAAGGAGCATAAATCCAAACCTTTTACTATCCGATTTCAAGATAAGTTCTATGAAATACCAGCTTCCATGCCTCTTGATTTCTCAATGTTTTTTTTTCGATGGTGTTTGAAAAGGAAAAATGGGAAACAAGTTATTGATATTCCAGAAGATAAATTTGCCAGATTTATTGAATTAATGCTTGGTAAGCAGTTTTTGAATTCGCTGGAGAGTAGCAAACAACAGTTTGAATTTGACATGATAATGGACAAACTAGCAACCCCAATTCTTGACGAATGGGGCTATGGGGTATCAAAAGATAACAAAAATCAAGCAAAAAAAAAATACGGGTGATCTGAGAATTATAATATGGGGGTTTGGGTATCTAGAAGCTGATTTTTGGAGATATTACAAAATAGACCTAGTAATGGCAGTTTTTAACAATGAAATTACTTGGAGAAGGTTTATAAATTTTGTAAAAAGTCTCCCTGAAGAATCAGCTTTTCATGCTTTCATCAGGAATAAAGAAAACAGAAATTTTGTTGAGTATGATGAAATAGAGAATCTATAGAAAGGAGAAAACATATGTCTATAATAGTTGGTGAAGTCGTCGCGCCTATACGCGGCGATACAAGGCCATTCCAACGGTCAATAAACGACACCAGGTCTATGGGCGAAACAGCTTTCACAAGACTTGGGGCAGGAATGAAAAATTTTGGCGGCGTGTTAAAAAACGTTGGTGCAACACTGACAAAATCAATAACATTGCCTTTGGTTGGTGCTGGTATCGCAGTGTTTAAGCTAGGTAAAGATTTCGAAAGCGAGATGTCTAAGGTTGTTGGGCTTGTTGGAGTGGCAAAAGATCAGGTCGATTTATGGGGAAAAGAAATAATTTCTATTGCTCCAGAATTGGGAAAAGCTCCTAAAGAACTGGCAGAGGCAATGTTTTTTGTAACGTCAGCAGGTTTACGCGGAGCTGCGGCAATGGACGTTCTGACAACATCAGCGAAAGCAAGTACAGCAGGGCTTGGAGAAACAAAAACTATTGCGGACTTGGTAACATCTGCAATAAACGCCTATGGCCAAAAAAATCTTTCAGCCTCCAAAGCCACGGATATTTTAGTTGCTGCTGTAAGAGAAGGGAAGGCAGAGGCTTCAGAATTGGCCGCTAGTATGGGTCAGGTTTTGCCCTTGGCTAGTGAACTAGGAGTTACATTTGACCAAGTCGCAGCAACACAGGCGGCAATGACAAGGACTGGGACAAATGCAAGTGAGGCAGCAACACAGCTTAAATCAATTATGGCAGGGCTTATAAAGCCCTCGAAACAAGCTGAGGAGCAACTTGACGCGATGGGAACATCGAGCGCTAAGATGAGAAAAGCTATCAGAGAAGATGGTTTACTTAGTGCATTGATGGAACTTAGGGAAATGACAAACAAGTATGGAGAGGAAGCAATGGCAAGAGTTTTCCCTAATATCCGAGCATTAATGGGGGTTTTGGACCTCATGGGTAGTAACCTAGAAGGCAACATAAAAACCTTTGAGGCTGTAAAAAATTCGACAGGTTCCCTCGACAAAGCCTTTGAAGCAGCTTCAGAAACCCTCGATTTCAAGTGGAATGCAGCTATTGCAAAGGTTCAGTCTGTCTTAATCGGATTCTTTGATATTGTCAAATCAGCTATGATTCCAGTTCTTGAAATGTTTATTAAGGTACTCGATTTTGTTTCGAAAAAATTTGAAGGATTATCGGCGAACGTAAAAACAAGTATGGTTGTTATTGCTGGGCTGCTTGGGGTCGTAGGCCCTGTGATTGGGGCTGTTGGTATAGCTATAACCACTTTAGGTGGTATAATTGCTGTTGTAGCAACGATTATAACAACGTTAACTACAGTTATTTCAACTGTGGGTCTTCCAGTCTTAGGTGCGCTTGCAATCGCTGCTGTAGTTGCCGCGGCGGAATTTGCTGTTTTGGCTGCTGGAATCACTGCTGCAATAGGGCTTGTAGTCGGGTCTTTTTATTACTTGTGGAATACTAACACAGAATTTCGGGATAAAGTAGTCGAAACATGGGAATCAGTTAAGAAAAGCGCATTGGAAATTTTTGATGAAATTCGTAAAATTGTAATGATTGCCTTTAACCACATAAAGTCCTTCTGGGAGGCACACGGTAACTCAGTTATTTCAATAATGGAAAAAATCTTTAAGATAATACTATTTATGGCTGAAAATGGAATGAAAGAATTAGTCGGAATTTTTAAAATTATGACAAGCATAATAGAAGGAGACTGGGGAAAGGCCTGGGAGCGATATAAAAATTTAGTAAGTAAAAATTTAGATAAAATTATTTCAATAGTTTCTCCAAAACTTGATGAAATAATTGAAATTTTTAGAACTAAGTTTGATGAAATAAAAACTTATATTATGACTAAATTTGATGAAATAAAAACTTATATTACAAATATATTTGATGAAATAAAGACCGCTATTGATACTAAAATAGATGAAATCAATACTGCAATTATTGATGCTTTTAAGACTATGCCTGAAAAGATAGAAAAACAATTAAAAAAATGGGAAGAAGCTATTATCAATTCATTTGAATCTATGCCTGAAAAGATAACAGAACGGTTAGAAAAATGGGGCGAGGCCATGGAAACTTGGGCAACCGAACAAAACGAGGAGAATATAAGACAATTTTCGCTATGGTGGGAATCGATTAAAGAATGGTTCGGGAGTATTCCAGCAAAAATAACGAAATCATTAGAAGAATGGTGGGAATCGATTAAAGAATGGTTTGATGATACGAAAGAATCTATATCAACAAAATTAGAAGGCTGGTGGGAAACTATCAAAAATTGGTTTGATTCCCTCCCAGAAAAATTTGAAAAATCGCTTAATAATGTTTGGGAAACTATCAAAAAATCATTTGATACTGCAAAAAAAGCAATTGAAACAAAGCTAGAGGAATGGTGGAAGACAATTAAGGACTGGTTTATTAATTTGTCTGAAAAAAAAGAAATAAAAAATGCTGGTAAAAAAATGATAGATAAAGTATCAAAAGGGAATGAAGAAAAAAAACAGGAGTTTATTGATAAATTAGGAAAGATTATCGTAGATGTTGCTATAGGTGCTGTTATATTTGCCTCGGTTGCGTTGATTGCAGCAGGTAGAGAAATTATAAAACGGGTATTGACAGGAGTAAAGCAAATTGACTTAAAAGGTGCTGGAAGAAATATAGTGCAAGGACTTATAAATGGGATAAAAGAAAAGCTAAGTCAATTAAAAAAAGTAGCAAATGACATGGCTTCAATTGTTCGTAACAGGTTGCCTTTTTCCCCTGCTAAAGAAGGGCCTTTAAGGGATTTAGATAAAATCGATTTTGCAAGGCCTATTGCTAGTAGCCTTGAAAGAGCTAAAAGTATTATAGAAATGCCTATGGATGAAATTGGAAATTCGATTATGCAAGGATTGACAAGCAATAATTTAGATTTAGGTGGTTCTAACAGTTCTAATAAAGGGAATATTAATTTTTATGGTGACTTCAGTTTTGAAGGAATCAAGGATATACCTGGATTTATGGCAGAAATGAGAAGTACTATATTAAGGCATGGGGGGAGGAATCCTTTCTAATGTTTACCATAAAAATAAATGGAGAATATCTTCCAAGTGGAGTACAAGTTAAGAATCAAAGTGTGAAAATAAATCACGGTGAACCTGGAGAAATAACCGTTTTAGAGTTTGCTTTAATTGATCGGAATTTGTCTGGAATTCCTTATACTTGGGATCTTCTGATTGGCCAAAAAATAGAATTGTATGAGGATGGTGTGTTAAAATTTGGGGGACAATTAGACGAGCCTGCGACTAGGAAAGTAGACAACCATCCCAAACTTTCTACAAAAATATATGCAGTTGACTGGCACTATATAGCTGATACGGTGGATATAAATAATTCATATGCAAAAGATCTAATTTCAGAGGTATTGAAAGATATATTAGATACCTATTTTGCCTCATATGGGATTTGGTATGATTCAGATAGTATAAAAACTACAACTAGTTATGTGTCAATAAATTGCCCATATAGCAAGGGGGCCGCTGTTTTTGATGAATTTGCAGCACTTATAAACTGGCAATGGAAAATAGGACCAGACAAAAAATTTTACTTTAGGGAAAGAGATTATTTCCAAGGAGCAGAGATTAGGGAAAATGTTTCAAATTATCTGCCAGGAACATTAAGTATAAGTGATGATAGAAGTGAATATTTTAATAAAAAAATATTTCAAAATGTAAACGCTTTAACCGATGAATTGACCGAAAAATGCACACCCACACCGGATGATGATAAATCATTTTTTGTTAGCTTTCCCTTCAATAGTAAGCCTACGCTATATATAACACAAGACATAGACAATCCATTATCTTCTGAGGTTGTGGACTCTAGATATGTTGGTATTAGTGGGCTAGACACAGGGTTAAAATATTACTGGAGTAAAAATTCGAACATCATTGCACAGGATCTCCTTGAATCTATCCCATCAAGTTATTTCCTAGTTGCAAAATATATCGGTCAATATAAAATAGATGTAGTCAAGCAAAATACAGCGGCAATAGCAGAAAGAGCTGCGATCGAAGGTGGAACAGGGGTTTATTCTTCGATTTCAGATGGTTCTTACATTGAATCCCTTGTTGTAGCTGAGGAAAAAGCACAAGCATTGGTGGATAAACATTCTACCATTTCAAAACAATTGTTATTTTCAAGCTATACGATGGAATATGATATCGGGCAAGTAGTTGATGTTATACTCCCAAGTTTCCAGCTTAATTCACTTGTTTCAGAAGGTAATGGCTATTTGTTGGTAAGTAAAAAAACAACAGATATAGGGTCAGCACACTTATTGAAGGAATACACGTTCGTTGATGGTTCTGCGATCGGGGGATGGATAAAGTTTTTCAAAAAGTGGATAGATAAGGAAATTAGCTTTACGATTAGAGAAGATGCCATTGTATCGGTTCCAATTGCAACAAGTGAAGAGCTGGAATGGAGTGGGCAAACACAGTTGAAACAATTTACAGCTTTGTTTCCAAGCAATGCGCTATTTCCCAGTAATATTTTGTATCCTGGGACATTGAATAAAACAACTACTTACAATGATTAGAGGTGATAAAATGAAAAATATTGAAGACCATGGATTGAAGCTACATCCTGAAGAACTAAATAATAAGTTTGGTTGGTCTGGGGAATATACTATAATCAAAAAAAATGTAGTGACTGGCAAAATTATAAAAGTAATAAATGTAAAAAATCTAATTACAAATTTAGGCCTGGATGAAATAATAAAAGCTTTGAGCAGTGGTATAGATATGCAATTGGCCTATCTGGCGATTGGGGATAGCAGTCTGGCTGAAGCAGCAAGCCAGACAACCCTGGATAATGAAATATTTAGAGTCCCAATTTTGGCAAAAACAAAAACAGGTACAGGACAATTACAAAGTACTGCGTTGTTATTAGCTGATGAGCCAGACTATGCGCCTTACAATGGGGTTTGTACAGTTCGGGAAATAGGCATTTTTTGTGGTAGTGCCGCGTTGACATGGAACGGTGGAGCAGGAAAAGACACAGGCTTAATGATTTCTCGAATTGTAATTACCGCTGAGGCAAAAGTAGCTACAGAAGAATTTCAATTCACTAGAACAGATTTATTTTCAAGAGTATAATGGAAGGAGTTTCTTTGTAAATGGGAAAACAAGTATTAGAGTACAACATATATCCAAAAAAAAATAAGTTAACAAATGAAGAAAAACAACAGTTAGAACTAAATGCTTATGCAAATTTTTGTGTAGATTATGTAAATATGCTTAAAAAAGCGTTAAATTTGACCATAGCAGAAAAAGAAACAACTGTTTCTGCTCAAATCGTAGAAGGAGAAATAAAGGAAGAAATATATATCACAAAAGTATATTCAATTGATATGCCAAAATTATCGAAAAACATAAAAAAAGAATCAGTTACAAAAATAACCAAAGCACCAACTCCAATAAATTCAGAAATTGGAGGGGTGTAAAATGGCTGATTTCAGAAAGTTTGTTCCGGTAACTTTTTCAAATGGTGGAGTTCCAGCGATTAATGACATAAATCTCAATGCCATAGAAGATTTGCTGGAGATAACGGATGAAGAACTAGGCCGGAGCCAGGCTGTTAGTTTTTCTGATTATATCGAATACTTCCAAAGTAGAAATTCAAAAATAATCGATTTGTTTTCGGATTCATCTCTTTGGACAGCAGCAGCAAGCACAACTCTATCAGACGACACAACGAATAACCCGATTGGTGAGGCTTCTGTAAAAATGGCCGAATCTGATAATGTTGCTGGCTGGATGGGGATGTACAAAACAATAAGTGCGTTAGACCTGACACTTTTTGAGAATGGAGAAGATGCATCAACTACAAGTGATATAGTTATGTTATATTTTTACATATCAGATATTGCTAAATTCACTTATTTTGACTTGAGGCTAGGGCAAGATGCATCAAATTATTATGCTATAGCTTACAACCCAGCCGCATTAAGGAATGGCTGGAACGCTGTTTATGCGGCGAAAAGCTCTTTTACAAGTGTTGGCGTACCTCCGGCATGGAGCAATATAACCTACATTAGAGTGAATGCACAATCTGTCATAAACGCGATTAATGAATATTTTAGTGTACAATTATGTTATTTATATAGACAAGACCCTGTTTATAGTGGATATTACAATCCATTCCAATTATACAAAGGTTCTGTAACGGGCTGGGAAAATGTATTTACGATCTTGTCTGACGCAGTTGGCTTGTATCGAGATAATGCAATAGAGCGAGTTGGCTTAATGAAGTTAGACCAGTATTCATATGTAAACAGTTCTAGGTCATTATTGATTTATGAAGATATTTCTAACTTTATATCAAAATTTGAGATATACTGTAAAGCAGATGGAGAAGGCCCTTCGATAACATGGAGGATTGATGCATCAAATTACATTGAAATATACGTGGCTTCAGACACTTTATATATCTATGAGTACAAAGCAGCAGCAGGAACAACAGTTTCAAAAGCTTTAAACAATGCACTGAAAAAACAAGAAAGATACTTGCTATATATAGAAAAAAATAATGATACTATGCGAGTGATTATGAATAAAGGAAATGAAGCTCCTAGCATATTAGAGTTTGAAACAACACTTTCAAGTGCTGGGTCAATATACATAGGTTGGAATGGCACAACTGGTTTTGGGCTTATTACTGACTTTATAATATCTAATACTCAAATAATGAAACTGAAAGAGTCTAATACCCCTCTATATATCTCAAAAGGATTGCTAGAAGTTGTCAATAACTCTAATGTTTTGATAAATGACGCAGAAATTTGGGCAAATCTTGAGGGGAATAGACTTTACCATATACAGGCTTTTTTAGCTGTGAGTAACGTTGTTAGTGCAACTCCTGATGTGAAAACTGCATGGTCGTTAACAAATGGGGACTTTAGGACTTCCAGGAATCTGTTAGGACCTGACACCGCAACAACGGACCTTGATAATACTGATGTGAAGATGAAAAATGAAAACTATTCAACAGCAGTTGCGTTCGGAACTGAAACTGCAAAAGTAACATTTATTTGGGAAACTTTCATGATAGAAATATATGAAAACGGAGGAAAACTTCAGTTGCAATGGGCGCAAAATATAGCCCACCCAAGCGATACAACGATGTTAGGCAGGAGCTATATTGTTATTACTCCGGTTGTAAAATCAAGATAAAAAAAGACCAGTTAAGGAAAAACCAATAATTTGCTTTCTTTAACTGATCTTTTATTTTTTTTTATTTAAGTTTATCTATCTGTTTCTGCAATTCCTCTAATTGTTTTTTTACTTCAATTGTTTTTTTACTTGTATCTTGAATTAATTTGGATGAATTTGTCATAAACACATGAGTTGTAAGAATTAAGGTTTTATAATTTTTCTCAGCTTCAATTTTCGCTAACCATATTTTTTCAAAAAGTCCAGATAGATTGATATGTGTGTTTTTTTCTAAGTGGTCAATAACAACATCTGAATATTTAGTAATAGATTCAATTATCATCTTAGCTTCCTTTGTAACTGGGAATACATCTTTTGATTCTGGTTTATATTCAATATTTAAATAATCCAAAATTCCATGTGCGATATTTTCCCCAATTATGCTAATATTTTCAATAATCCATTTTGCTGATTCTGGGTTGTCATGGAAATCAATTTCTATAAGGCTCGCAGGCATTTTTGTATAGGCAACCTCATACATATGTTTCCCTTTCCCGTAAAAGTTATATCCTTCTTTTATTCCTCTATCTGCCCAAGGTGTTAACTTCGATATATACTTGTACACTGCCTTACAAAGCTTTTCTCCTTCTCCACCTTTTTTGTAACAAAAGATTTCGCAACCTTTCCATTTTGAATTATACGCATTTGAATGTATTGCAAAATGAATATCAGCATTTTTATTATTACTATCTCTTACTACTTCACCTAAACTCATTGTAGGCTTATTTCTATATACAGTAACCCCATGTTGTTTAAGTATTTTTTCAGTTATGTTACATACTAAATTCATTCGATATTCTTCAGATTTATAGTTATTAGCACCAATATTTTTCTCTTGAGTAGATGGACTTAAATATACTTTCTTACTCACTTCATCCCACCACCTTTTTTGCTCATTTTTTTGAATACATCTTGAAGTTTAAACTTTCCAAAGTCACTTATGTTGTCTTTTGTTTTATTATTTACTTCTTTATTTGCGTATTCATCTGGAATAATGTTTTTGAACATTTCGGCACTTGAGTTTTCAAGTAGTTCAATCGATTTATACTCAAGATCGCTGCAAAATTCAGGTTCATCATTAACACTTGATGTTTCAGTTTCATCAGAGCGATTAGTTAATTCATAATCTATTTCATCACTTAGTGATTTCAGTACCCTAGTATCAAATTCTTCACCTTTGTATTTTGACAATATCAGCCTAATTTTTCGCGAAAATTCAATGTTCATTTCCAGAATATTTTTTTGTGTCTTCTTAACTGAATCTTCTTTTTCTTCTATATCTTTAAGTACATCTGTTTGCTCTAGTATTGATTGATCTAGAGAATCAAATGCTTTTTTTATTTTTGTAATTCTTTGATATATATACCAGAGAAATATTGTTATAGCTCCTCCAATAATTATTAATAAACATAAATACAGCCATGCAAAAACTTCATTCATATTAAAAAACTCCTTTATAGACTATTAGTCTAGTTTTATATTATTTTTTCTTTCATACTCATTTATGTACAATAAAAATGCTGATTCCGTAATTTCTGAGATCTTTTTACCTTCTATTGCTTTTATTTTTTTAATACTAAAATAAATATTCTTATCTATTTTAGTATTCACATTGCAACAAATTTTTTCCATCTTCACACCTTTATCATTCCTTTGCTTTGATTATATCATATTTTATTTATTTTTTTAAATACTATTTACTTTTTCAATAGTAAGTAGTATAATAATAGTAAGTAGTAAATAAAAAAAATATATTATGGAGGAAATGAAAATTATGAATAAAAACGAAATTATGAAAATTGAAACGGATTCCGGTGAAGTAAAGTTATCTCTTGAGATTGTTAGAAACCAAATCGCAAAAGGAAAAGATATTTCAGATGCAGAAATACATAATTTTATGCAATTATGTTTTTATCGCAAGCTTAATCCTTTTCTAGGGCAAGCTCATCTAATTAAGTTTAAAGATAAAGTCCAAATGGTTGTAGGTAAAGACGTTTTTACTGAAAGACTTAACAAAAACCCTTTATGCGAGGGATGGGAAAGTGGATTAATTCTATATGATAAATCAGATAAAAAAGTAATTGAAAGAGTTGGCACTTTTTTTCTTCCTAATGAAGAATTAGTTGGTGCTTATTGCATTATCGAACGAAGCGGATGGAAAAAAGAATTTAAATGGACAGTTCGGTTATCTGATTATTTCCGAACATATTATAAGGACGGGAAAACTTTACCTATGGGTTTGTGGGGGACAATGCCTGGCGTTATGATTACTAAATGTTGTACGGTTGCAGCAGTTAGGAATGTTTTTCCTGAAGAATTTGGAGGCATGTATGAGGCATCAGAACTTGGAATAGAGGAAAAGCTTTTAAAGGATGCTATTGATGTAACCCCAAATGAGACACAACCAAAAGAACAGACACAACCAAAAGAATTAGAACCAATAACATCAGCACAATTAACACTACTCTGTGCAAGCGCAAAAAGCAAAGATGAAGCAATTGCAAAATCATATCAACCTGATGCTTTACTTGATTTTGTAATGACAAAATTATACAATAATGGTTTTTTAGAAAGCCCAAGTAAAAAAGAAATTCCAAAAAATATTTTTGATAAAGTACTAGCAGAAGTAAAAAAGACAGTTATACAAAAAGAAAATGATTGGAACAAAAAGAATGGGATAAAAAGAACTGAAGAAAAAACAAGTGAAGAATTTAAATCTATTGATGAACTAGAAAAGGAAGAAGGCCTTCCTTTGCCAGAAGATAAAACAGCCAAACCAGCTAATACAAAAGCAAAAGAAAAGGATAAAGCCAAGGGGGATAAGAAAAATGCCACAAAATAACATAATAAAGAAGATTACCTTAACAGGCACTTATTCTTCATACATCGTAATTCCAAAAAAATTTTTAGAGGAAATGGAATTAAACAAAGGAGATTTGGTTGAGTTGGAGCTTAAGGATTCTGAAATAGTAATCAAAAAATGGAATCCAAAAAAGAAAAATGTGATAGAATAGAATAGATACAGAAAATTTTTGATTTTTGGTTATTCTCTTATTCAGAAAACACAAAAAATATAGGGCTGGTTTTAGCCTTATATTTTTTTATTTTTTTTTTAGTTTTCGAACATAAATCTATTTACTATTTTTTATACTTGTAGTATAATTTAAATAGTAAGTAGTATTTTAAAATATAAATTATGGAGGATGTTATGAAACAGCAATTTAAGGAAGTTACAATTAAAGTAAACATTTTTAAAGAAATATTTCGGAAAGATGATTTCGCAATATATATAGCTGGGTTTGGACACGAAGAAATATCGGTCAAGGTTAATGGCTTCGACCTGCCCCACGGTCCTAAAACATTGGTCGGCTACTGGGGGAAAGAATACAACGGTCAAAAAACCTTCAATTGCAGTTACGAGGAATTTGATAATACTTCAAAGGAAGCTCAGTTTAATTTGCTCTGCTCAATAGATGGAATAAAAGAAAGAACAGCAGAAAAGATAATGGAGCAAGTAGAGGATATTAATATTTTTAGGACTAATGATTATCCTAAAATTAAGGATATAGGTAAAGCTCGCTTAATTTTGATAAGAGAAGGGCTTGAAAAGCTTGATAAAATGGTATTATTCAAAAATTTAAATCTTTTATTAGGTGGAAAATGCTCCAAAGAAAATATTAGTAAAATAAATAAAGTTATGGAATTTAAGCAATCTACCATAGAAGACTTTAAGAAAAATCCTTATGAGCTCCTTATAAATTACCTTGAAATGAGCTTTAAAAAAGCTGATGAAATCGCTATTAAAATGGGGATTTCAAAAGATAATTATATTAGGAACAAATACTTGACTGAATATATTGTATACGCTGAATGTAAATCAAATTGCTATATAGAGTATGATATATTGTCAAATAAATTGCGGGAATATGGGCTATCAAGTAAGTTTCCTTTAGCTGATCTTTTGGACAATAACGAAAGATTAGTTGTGGACGGAATAAAAGTATATACAGAAAAAATATATACTGCTGAAACAGAGGTCCCCAAGATATTGAATTTCTTAAATGAAAAAGGGAATCAGTTAAGGAAAGAACAAATTGATAACTCTGAAGATATTGAAAAGCTCATTGCAAAATTTGAAACTAGAAATAAAATAAAATTCGACAAGTCACAAATAGAGGCAATTACGACAAGCGCAACAGCTCCGATAAGCGTTATAACAGGCGGTGCCGGAGTTGGGAAAACAACAATTTTAAAATGCGTATTGTTTATATTAGGATTGAATCATGTAAATGTTCTAACCGCTCCGACTGGCAAGGCTTCAAGACACATGAACCAGGCCACAGGCATTGAAGCTTCAACCATCCACAGTTATATATACCAAGAAGCAAAAGAGGATATTGACGAAGTTGGATTTATTATGAATGAATCAGAAAAAGTAAACTTTCAAAACAATCAATATTATACAAAATCTGTAATGGTGATTGATGAATTTTCAATGGTTGACATAGTTTTGTTTTATAAATTATTATCAGTCATGATGGACCAAGGAAGTTTTACAAAATTAATTATGGTTGGTGATCCTGGTCAACTTCCAAGCGTTCAGCCTGGGAATGTATTACATGACTTAATCGAAGCAAATGTTTATCCAGTCATAAAGCTTCAAAAAACTTTTAGACAGGGTAAAGAATCAAATATTATTCCTATTGCTTCATCAATAAGGAATAATGAAATGTTTGATTTTATCAAAAAACCTGATTTTTTTGTTAGAGAATGCATTGACGGAGATGAGTACCAGAGTCAAGTTTATCACATGTATAAGCATTTATATAATAAGTATGACAATCTGGACGATTTTTATAATGAAGTTCAGTTTATAAGTCCACTGAAAAAAGGGGAAACTGGCGTAAATGCTGTAAACGAACTCATAAAGAAACAGTTTAACCCCAAGGAATCTGGGCTTAATGCAGGGGATATATTCATTTCAGAAAATGATATAAATATTGATTTTGCTACAAAAATAAAAAAAGGCAATAAATACAAAATTGTAAATTTCATCAATGATGGACTAACAATTGAAACAGATAATAACATGAAATTTACAATACCAAGATCAATGTTTATAAATAATTTCAAAAAGGTTGAATTTCCTTTTGATATTAACGATAAAGTTATGAATATCAAAAATGATAAAGAAAATGACATCTATAACGGGGAATTTGGAAGGGTTATTGATATTTCATGTAATACATTTACAGTATATTTTCAGGATCTTCATAAGGAAATTAAGTACATTAAAACTACAGAAAATATCAATAAGTTTATGTTATCGTACTGTTGTACAGTGCATAAGCTACAAGGTTCAGAATTTAAGTATATCTGTTTAGTTCTTTCAACTGATTCCCCTTTGTGCGATTCAAGGTTATTGTACACAGGGATTACAAGGGGAAAACAAACAGTTATTCTGCTAACAGAAAAAGGCATCACTGAAAAAGTTGTTTCCAGAAATAATTTGCATTCCAGGAATACTTTTCTTAAAGAAAGGTTAATTGAATGTAAGGATAAAAATAAAGAAAGTGAGGATAATAAAAAGAGTGTTGTTTAAGCACTCTTTTTATAAATTGTTTATATGGATAAAAAACAAACAAGCAATTTAAGTATAACAGAACTAAAAGAAAGTGAAAGTAAATATATAAAAAAAAGATACAAGAAAATGACAAAAACACTTAAAGAAAGGGATATAAACATATATAATTTAATTAAGATTAGTATTTTAATTCGGAACCTCTTGCTCGGACTGAAAGCAATTAATATATATGAAGCAAATAAAGCTGGTACAGGGTTTGTTTTTAGGGCAATACAAGACGAAAAAGAATTCCAGTTAGAAGCAAATAAACTTATTCAAATTTTTGAAGAAATGAGGTGATTCCATGATTTACTTTGCTTTTGTATTTGCAATTGTATTAATATCTTTTGTATATAGGTATTGTTTTGAAATATTAATGAGTAGTGGAGCTGAAGGATATGAACATAGATAAAGTAATTATAGATACTAGAGAGAAAAAAATATACCATATCTTAAAATACTTAAAAAAAAATAATATCCAATTTGAAATAAAAAAAATTGATTCCGGTGATTACTCATTTTGGTTTAGAGATAAAGATTATTCTAACATATTTTCAATTGAGAGAAAAGCTTCCTTGGATGAACTAGCTTTAAATTTTACAAAAACAAGAAAAACTTTTAAAGAAGAATTTAACAGGGCTAAAAACAGGAACCAAGACATTATTCTTTTAGTTGAGTCTAATTACAAAAATATAAAAATGCATAATTATAGAAGTAAGTTTCACCCAAACGCCTTCTTGGCTTCCTTAAAAAGTTGGAAAGAAAAAGGGTTGATTGCAGAAATTTATTTTGGCAAAAAGGAAAATACGGCAGAATTTATGATAAAGATATTTGAACAATACATTAAAAAAAAGCTGTAAATTTACAGCTTTTTTTAGTTATTGATTCTCCTTTACGAATTCTAATAACTTTTCGTAGATGAAGCTTCCAATTGGCTTTCCTGTTTTCCTTTTAATAAGATCCTTAACTTCGAAGTAAAATGAAGGCTCTATTTTATAACCTCTGTTTGTTTTTTTTTCGTGCCCTATTATATCTTCAATGTTTATTTTTTCTTTTAACATATTTTTTCTCCTTAAAAATAAATTTTGCTGCTACAATAATCATACCAAATTCGTGCATACTTTGTCAATACTAAATAGATAAAAAGTATTGACAAAGTATGCACTAGGGATTATAATAGTATTAGAAGTTAAATAAATTTGAGGAGCTTAATTATGTGGTTAGAAGAGCAAACAGATACAAGAATATTAAAAGAAGGAACAAAGTTATACCATAAAAGTGATGAATTAATAGATTTCTTTGAAGCAATTGAAACATGTTTTTTTACAGATGATAGAGGCGAAGGCCATTGTTATATCGTAACATTGACCGATGACATAACTGTTGATTACTACGAAGAAGAAGAAGTCAGGTTTACGCCAGACTTCACTAATTGTAAAGCTGAATACGTAGGCTTTGCAGGAAGAAACAAAGAGAATGGATACAAATATACAGATAGTAGGGATTTCAATAAGCCTATTTCTATAGATATAGAAGCATAAAAATAAAAAAATGGAGGGAATAAACAATATGTCAAAATTATTTAGTATATTTTTAAATACTGAAAAGAGAAAAAAAGATTCAGTTAAGAAAGGAAACACAAATGAAGATTTCACAGAATTTTTTGATACCCAGCTCAATAGCTGGGTACTGACAGAAGAGGATTCAACGAGAATCGAAAAATTTATTGAAAGGCAAAACCAAATTGAAAAAGAAATAATTGAAAGTGATCTTCCATTCTAGGAAGTTCTTTTTTTTGGTTTCTTCTAACTGGATCTCTTTAACCTTTGTAACCATTTTGTAATAATAAAAGTATTAACAAAGTATTGACAAAGTATATACTAGGGATTATAATAGTATTAGAAGTTAAGTTAATAAACTAAAATAAAAAATAAAATTTAAGGAGATTGATTATGGAAAAATTACAAGGAACTGAAAAACAAGTGAAATGGGCGGATAATATAAGGACAAAAATAATTGGAAAAATGGAAAACGCATATGGAACTGAAAAACAACTAAGAATGGCTGGATTTAAAGAAAATGATATGAAAACAGCATTAGAAAATATAAAAGCAATTGATAAAGCAGAAACTTTTATAAAAATGAGATTTGATTCAGCATCTTTGTTGATTGAAAGATATAGAAAAATTGAAATTGAAAAAGAAATTGAAGAAATAAGAAAAAATGAACGGATTATGAAAAGAGTAAATAAAATAAAAGATGGTGGGAAAAGTGAATCATATGTTGAAACTACAGAAGCATTAATAAATAATCATTTAGCAAGTCTAGGTGGAAGAGAAGCAGAAGCAATATTAAAACAGTTATTAAGCGAAAAATAAGTCACAATGGTATACGAGGGTTCGAGTCCCTCGGTGGCTCTCTGGAAACAGAAAAATAAAATAAAATTTAAGGAGAATTATTATGAAAAAATTAGCAATATTAAATACGACAATAATTACAAACGACGGAGATTATAGTTTAAAAACTATATCTCTAGAAGAAGCAAAAAAACTTGTTAGTGAAAGTGAAATATTGTCTGCGGTTGGACATAATAGCACAGCTCAAATATTAACAAGTCTATTAGATGTTGAGATTCCTGTGAATAGAATATTATTTTCTCAGGAAAAAGAACAGCAAGCATTATGCTTTAAGCTAAATGGAAGACCTCCAGAAGGCGAAATATTATCAAAAGAAGACCTTGAAAAAATAGGATATAGCTTCAAACTTCTTGTAAGAACTGTTTAATTCTTGGTACAGCTTATCTAATAGGTAGGCTGTGTAGAAGAATTAAAATAAAAAAATGGAGGAATAACCATGAAAAAATATTTTGAAGTGTCTTATGTTTACGACACAAGACAACAAATACAACAAGAAGAGGGTAAAATGTTAATTTGCCCTTGTTGTAACAAAAAAAATAAAATTAAAATAACAGAAGAATTTAACATTAAAACATGCGACAATTGTAACAAAAAATTAACCTGCAAAAGCATTGATACAATAGAATGTGTGGAGTGTAAAGACACACTCATTGGCACGAATTTCTCATTAGGGATTACAATATTTAAATGCGAAAAGTGCAGCTTGGTGTATAAAAAATCAGAAACTTATGATAACCAGAGAAACTTGTTTGATGATTAAATAAAAATTTATTGGAGGAAATATCATGAAAAAAAATATATTTATGTTTGATGTTGAAAGTGACGGGCTATATGGAAAAGCGTTTTGTTTTTCCGCTGTAGTTGCTGATAAAAAAGGGAATCTAATTGATTCCCTTACGCTAAAAACAGATATAGAAATATCCGTTGATTGGGTAAAGGAAAATGTCTTACCCAGTTTAAAAGGAATAAAAACTGTTGAATCATTAGAAGTTTTAAGAAATAAATTTTATAACTTTTATTTAAAATATAAAGATAATTGTGATGTATACAGTGATTGTAATTATCCCGTAGAAACAAACTTTTTGTCAGATGTGGCAAAAGATAATTTGACTGAAAGACAATTTAATATGCCTTATCCTTTAATGGATGTATGTAATTTTGTTGATTCATCTATAGACAGAGAAAAATATTATACTAAGTACAATGCAAGTTATATCTTACATGATATTGCAAGCAGAAAACCTAAACAACACAACCCTTACTATGACTGCTTATGCAGTATATTTGTGATGAAACATAAAAATAAAATAAAAATAAAATCATTTCTAAAAAACATTAAAAAAAAATTTACTTGGAGGTGTAACAAATGATTATTCGTTGTCCAGAATGTTCAAATAAAGTATCATCATTTGCTGGGAATTGCATGCAATGCGGCATGCCAGTAAATAAGATAAAAATTGAGAAGAAAATTGAGAATTGCTATAAATGTAAGGGAATTGGCGAATCTCAATATGGGAAATGCGATTGTAAAAATGGGAAAATTACATTTTATAATACAAGCGTAAAGTAATTAACTCTAATGAGAAAAAACAGTAATTTTGTCTCATTAGAAGAAATAAAAAAACGGAGGAATTATTATGAGAATATTAGAAAATTTAAACGTTAAGTTTTTACCGAAAAAAGCCATCGGGAAAACACACGAAGAGTACCTAAAAATATTAAGTACCTACAACATAAAAGTAATTGACTTTGAAAAAAATGAAAGTTTCATAAATAAAAATTTATGGATGAAAGTAGATTGTGGCGAAAATATAAAAACAATAGAGACAGAACCAATGTGGAAAGAATTAAGTTTTAGAGGCGATGTAATCGCAGAAATATTCGATAAAGCTGACTGGTACGACGAAAACGCATTTATAAGATTTAAATAATGATAGCTAATTATTGTTGCAGTCTATCTAAAAAGGTAGGTTGCATAGAGTAATTACACTCTAAAAAAAATTAAAAGGAGGAATTTTAAATTATGAAAATAAAAATTTTTCATAAAAATGAACAATATTTAGGCTTTAATTTTCAAGAAGGTTTTGCATATTTTTTTGAAGATACCAACATTAATGCAACTAGCGGATGGAATATAAATGGGTTTTTAATGGTCTATAAATACAATAAAGAAAATAATAATTGGTTTGGAGATTGGGAATTAATAAATGATAATTTGCAATTAGTTTTAGATAAAATAAAAGAATATGAAGAAAATAAAGAAATAAAAGAAGTACGAGAATATATAAAAAATTATCATCCTGATGAACTGGCACAAGGTGATTTTGAATTTACAGATGTAATTTCAGGAAGACATTCTGATAATGGTGGTGATTATGGATTTTATAGCCATTATAAAATGATTGAGCCAGGAATTTATAGATATTCAACATCAACGACTTGTGATTTTGATGATTGCGGCACTGGTTTCGAAGGATATGTTGCTTTAACTTGGAAAAATGTTGAAAAATTAAAAAAACATGAACAAAAAGTTTGTGAAAAAGGATGTCAATATTAATGATACAAAACAGTAATTTTGTTCAATTGTAAAATTAAAAAAAACGGAGGTAATTACGATGGATCAAATATCTATGTTTAAAAATAATCATATTGAAACAGCTATTGAAAGAATAAAAACATTTGAACCACCAGAAGGCTATTGGCTAGCTTTTTCAGGCGGTAAAGATTCAATCGTAATCCACCGCCTAGCAGAATTAGCAAAGGTAAAAATTTCGGCAAATTATAATGTAACTGGAATAGATAATCCAGAACTATATTATTTTATAAAAGAAAATTATAAAAATGTTAACTTTAACATGCATGAAAAAAGCATGTGGAGATTAATAGAGTAAAAATTAATGCCACCGACCAGACTAGTTAGGTATTGCTGTTCTGAATTAAAAGAAAGGGGAGGAGAAGGAAGATTTGTTATAACTGGAGTAAGATGGGCAGAATCAAATAAAAGAAAAAAGAATAGATCAATGATAGAAAACTTCCATAAAAATAAAAAATATCAAATACATACAAATGACAATGATGAAGGCAGAATGATGTTAGAAAATTGCATAAAAAAAGGAAAATTTATATTAAATCCAATTGTTGATTGGACAGATCAAGAAGTTTGGAATTTTATATACAATGAGCCTTTGAAATACTGTAAATTATATGATGAAGGATATAAGCGATTAGGTTGCATTGGTTGTCCTATGGCAGGTTGCAAAAGACAAAAAATAGAATTTTCTAAATATCCTAAATTTAGAAAATTATATATATTAGCATTTGAAAAAATGTTAATACAAAGAAAGAAAAAAACTATGAAAACAACTTGGGAAACTGGGGAAGATGTGATGAATTGGTGGATAAGTGAAACAAAGAAAGAAAAAGTATATGATAATCAAATATCTATGAACTTGTAATTTTGTATCATTAGAAAATAAAAGAAATGAAAGGATAAATTAAATGGGAAAGTACTTTGGGAGCGGTAAATTTATAAAGTGCCAAAATTGCGAATTTAATAAGGAAATGTCTATTGCCGGAATAACACCCGGCGGTAATAAAGAATACTTAGTAACCTGCAAAAAAGAAGAGTACAACACTTTTATAACCGAATGGGATGGCGACATCCCTTGTGAGGAGGTGACAATATAAAATGGAAAAGAAAAATAAAGTTCAAAAAAAACAAGAAAATGACAGAAATGACAGATTAAAAAGATTAGAAGAAAATAAAAAAACTGTTAAAGAAACATTCAAAAAGAAATAAAGGAGAAAGTTAGAATTAAGATAATGATTTTGTTTTAACTGGGGTGAAATATCCCTGGTTAAACATATTGTAGGGGAGGCGCAATATTATGAAAATACTATCACCAATTGAATTTTTGTTTAATGCAAGAATTCAGTTAATAAAAACATTCAGCAAAGGGAACAAAGATATAAACGAAATAAAACTGACTACACTCAAAAATGATATCGATAAACTAGAAATAAAAGATAACATTCAGGATTTAGAAATAAAACTAAGGCATAAAAAGAAGCTAAGAAAAACAAAGCTTTTAACATTTTTTTCTTTTTTTGGCTTTTTCACAAGTGTGTGCTTAACCTTGGCAGGTACAGAAAAGATTGATTTTTTTGATATTGATACGTTAAATACTGCAAACATTACATATATAGCTATAATTGGATTTTTGCAAAGTATCGTATTTATCGCGACTTCGCGAGAATCAGTTATAAAAGAGAGATACTACAATCACTACTGGGGCTTTAAGATTGCTCAGTATTTGATTGTTGCTAGCAGTATATACTATAACTTCAGGTTTTTTATGATGTACTTCAAGGAAATGTCTATCCTAGAAATTATTATTACTGCATTAATATGTGCAGGGTTGGACATTGTTACAATAAAGTTGATAGCTCTGAAAAATGATATGAAGAATAATGTTCAATCTTTTAGAAATTTTAAGGATATAAAAGTTAAAGAAGAAAAAGATAAGGATATAAAAGAAGAAAAAGTTAAAGATATAGTTAATGATATTAAGGATAAAGATATTATACAAGTTAAAGATATTTCTAAGGATAAAGTTAAAGATGTTAAGGATATAAAAGAAGAAAAAGTTAAGGACAATACTAAAGAAAATCTTAAAGATAAAGCTAAGGATAATCTTAACACTAGCAAAAAAAATCATAAAGTTTTTGATATGAGATTTATCGAAATAGCTAAGTATATTACTGATGAATTCAGTGATGGAGAGTTAATTTCGTGGACAAAAATTAAAGATTTGTTTGAAATAAAAGATGAATATAATCTTAAAAAATTAAGAAAGTATCTTAAAGATAAAGATATCATAATGACTAAAGGGAAAAAATCATACAAAAATAATCTTAATAAAGTTAAGGATATTATTAACCCAAAAAGTTAAAGATATCTTTAACTTTTTTTTATCCTTAACTTTTTAGTTTAAAGATATCCTTAACTTTTTATCTTTAAACTTTTGTCCTTAAACTGGTTGCAATAAATGTTAAACTATGTTAATATATTGGTATGGAGGTGTAAGCATTGGAAAATGAAAGAATAAGTTTTTTAGTTTCAAAAAAGTTAAAAGAAAATTTCATAAAATCATGTGATGGAAGGACAATGACAAACGTTTTAATAAAATTGATGGAGGGATACGTGGATGATAGGGATATACCAAATAGTAAACAAACAAAACGATAGGAAATACGTAGGGAAAAGCAGTAATTTATTTAATCGGTTAAACACTCATATTTCAGATTTAATCGGTAATAGACATACAAATATTATTTTGCAGAAAGATTTCAATAAGTATGGTTATAACGGCTTTATGTTTGAAATATTAGATATTTGTAGCATTGAAGACATGGGCAAGCTCGAATCATACTATATAAAATTATTAGACTCTGAGAATGATTATAATGTCCTTGGGTTAAGAAATAATGAACAAAGAAAAACTAAAGCTAGTTACAAACATAACAAGCACTCTGAACTTGTTGGAATAGCGAGGACAATAGACCAATACATTGTAATAAGCTATAACCAGGATGAATTGATTAAAGCTAAAGAAATAAAAGATAAGTTTGGGATTGAAAAACAAAGAAAATGGGCTAAAATAATTGATCTACTAGAAACCGCAACGATAACAAATGGAAGATTGCGAAGAAAATAAAATAGTGAAATAATATAAGGCTTTCAATAGCCTTTTTTTGTTGCTGTTAATCAGCTATGTATTATATAATTGTTATAATTAATAGTAAGGGAGTAAGCAGCTGAAATGAAAGGTGAAAAATTAACGATATCCATAATGAGTATTCTGATTGCTGGAACTGTATTTATATTATTATTTTCTGTATTTATAATGATTGTAGATGAATCAAAACTAGAAAAGATAAAAGGACCAGTTAAAGAAAACACAACAATTAACCCGATCAACTCTGTTAAATTAAGGACACCAGTTGAAACTTTAAAAAATATAGAAATATATGAAATTGAGCAAATAGGCGAAAATGACTTAATCGGCAAAATAAAAAACAATACTGGGGAAACTATTAAATACCTTGAAATCAAAGCGATTTTCTATAATTCAAAAAATGAACAAATATTTGATGATGTAGACATAGCAACAAATCTAAAAAAAAATGAAGTGTGGACATTTATGATATATGTGCAGGGAGAATATGATTCAGTTAGAATGAAAACATCAACATATACTCCTGATAAACTTGAATAACCATACGAAATAATGTAATATATAGTTGATGCATATTATATAAATATAATTAATGTGATGATGTTCAATTATCCAAAAAAAATGAAAGCACTTGATCGGAAAAGCTTTCATTTTTTTTATTGTTTTTTAAGGCTCAATACGTTCATTTTTGAAGCAGAAAATATTTTACTGATAATTATACTATAAAAAAAATAACGCCGTAAATCGAAAAATACGGCGTTATTTTTATATGTTGTTTTAATCTATGAATTCATATGAATTTGGGGTTGGTTTTCTAAGTATTCCAGCTTCAAAAGCTCTTTTCGCAAGCTCTTTTCTCTTTTTTGTTTTAATTGAAAGGTGTTCCTCTATTAGTCTAGCTTGTGGCAATTTTTTACCATTTTTGTTAGCTCTTATGAAGCTAAGAAAGGTATTATATATATCATTCTCATTTTGTGGTTCCGTAGAACCAAATGTATTATTTTCGCCATTTTCAAAATATTGAATTAGCGTTATAACTGCGGTTGAGGTGGTTCTTATTTTTAGTGGTTCCACTTCAGGACCACATTTTGAACCACTGTTTTTTTTCTTTTTTGATGATGTATATCCAAATAATCCTAACATTGTTTTATCATTCTCCTTTTCTTTTTATGTTAAAAATTGAATAGCAAAAACAGGAACTCTATCAATTTTGCCATCTTCAAATTCTATCACAGCGTTAGCCTCAGCCATGTCCTCATCTGCATACTGGAAAAATCCATGAAAATATGCATTAATTATTTCATCTTTCCCATCTTTCAAAATTATATATTTAACTTTCCTTAAATTATCTCTATTCATCATTTTCCCTCCATTTTGTTTATAATTATATAATCTCTTAAAACTTCTCTAATTTCCATCAAGGTATCTTCTACGCCTTCAACATAGCCCTCTTCATATGTTCTTCTGAAATCTTCTAATTTTACATCTTTTCTTTGATCTTCATTATTTTTGTCTAATTGAATTATTTTTTCTGAAATTAATTTATGTAAATTATTAATTTTAATCACTCCTTACTATTTTATATCCTTAATAAAATATTTATATTTGTTTTTATGCACGTCTAGCAAATGTAGTTCTGAAAAATCTTTACCACATTGATAATTTCTGCATATACTTGGCCTAACCTCATAAATCATACATTGATTGTCATCTCCTAAGAATTTGCAATCAATAAGCTTTTCAAGAAAACATTTTTTTGCAGGTATTATATTATTTCTCTTTATGTATTCTTCAATTTTTTCTTTTTCTGAAAGTGTTATGGGAACTAAACTCCCACAACAGCTTCCACATTTAATGCATTTATTCATGATTACTCCTTACTATTAAATTCTGACCAGCAGTTGAAGAAAACTTGAACTGTATTAATATTAAGTTTATCCTCAAGATAATCCATATCAACAACATTCCCTGGGTCAGATATATTTAATTTTTCAAGAATGTTATCGATCAACTCAGTTTGATTTTCGAATATGCAGCAATTAAAACCGTAAGCCTTAAAGTATAAATATTTGTTCCCTGATTTTGCAAGCTTTACATATTTAATCATGCTTTTCCACCTTTTTTCTTTCATATTTTTCAACTTTCAGGATTAACTTTATTTCTACTTCAAAAAAATCATCACATTTCTCACAAAAAATATTTATAATTTCTTTTTTGTTAAGCTTTGGATAGCTTATATACTGGCTGTTATCAAATTGAATTACTTTCTTACATTTTGGACAAGGTGCCGATAGCTTGACACCCTCCAAATAAAATCTTTTTACTTCTATTTCACCTTTTACTATATTTTTTTTAATATTCATATCTTCCTCCTCATCTTTCTCTTACTAATGTTAAATAACACTTAGGACAACAAAGAACTTCTACAGAAACATTAATATCATGATAGCTTCCACCTAAGCTTTTATTTTCCTCTTGAACAATTGTGTCTATATCGGCAGTATTTCTGTTCATTCTAATTTTGCAGTTAGGACAAATTTCACAATGCTGCTGATCAAGCGTGACTACTTCTTTTCCACCTAAATCTATATCTACATATGTCTTTGTTTCTTTATTTTCACTCATGTTCTCATCTCCTAAAAATTAATATATTTTTTTATTATTTTATTTTTTCATCAAATGGTTTCTTAAACGGTGGGTTATCATACCAAGAGGTACAACAGCAACTCTCTAAATAGATATAATTGCCTGGAGTATCAACATACCAATTCAATCTAATTTCATCAAATTTTAATATATCCTGAATAGTATATAAAAAACATTGCATATCTGCTCCTTCTAATTTTAGTTTAGACTGTTTTATGTCCTTATCTAAGACAATATCAACATGTTTAATTCCAAGCATTTCTATATTGGCACATATATGATAAATGTCACGTTTAATAATACTTTCAATTTCTTTTTTACTATAAATTTTATTTTTCATTTTATTACGCTCCCTCTGAAATTATCTTATTTAAATCATTTTTAAAATTGTAGCTTTTAAAAATTAATATAATCTTTGATTGTTTTATTTTCTTTCAGTTCTTCATAAGTTCTATTTGATTTCCTTCTATCAACATAAAACCCCTTAAATACATCATTCTCATTAATCCCAACAATATGAGCAGTCATAAATTCACCAGTTTCTAAGTTTTCAGTTCCTAACACCCCTGTCATTTCCTGTGTCCGTGGGTGGAAAACCCTAAAAGACATCTTCGAAATTAAAGAATCTCTAATTTCAGTTGATAACCTAACAGCCGAAGGTCTCTGCGTAGCTGCAATAATGTGTATACCTGCTGCTCTCCCTAGATAAGCTACATTTGTTAAAATTTCCTCCATTTTTCCAGATTCTTTTGACATCTTAATACTTGAAATTTCATCAATAACTATTATGATTCTTGAGATTTTATCTGGTGCAATTTTATTGTAATCATCAATGTTGTCACATTCATTTTCTTCAAACTTATCATACCTGTTTTCCATTTCAGTGTTTAACTTTTCAATTAGAGAAAAAAACTCTTTTAAACTTTTAACAAAACTGCAATTCTTAAAGTTTTTGTATGGGCTTAACCCAACACGTTTAAAGTCAACTAAAAAGAAGGCTAAGTCGTTATACCACATTAATGATTGTATTATTACGTGTAATAAAGTTGATTTTCCTCCACCTATTTCCCCAGATATCAATATATTTTTTAATTTTTTCAGATCTTCTACAATTATTTTTCCTTTTGTATTCACTCCAAATAAAAAAGGAACTGATTTTTTTTTAATTTGAGCAATTTTTATGTAGTCAGAAAGATGATATGTTTTTTTAGTTTCAGCAGATCCATCTTCTTCATCTTCAAACTTTATGGTTACTATTCTAAAACTTTTTTTATGCTTTTCTATAGATCCTATCCCCCTATTAAAAAAATGCTCTAATTCATTTTTTTTCTTCCTAATGCTTTCAACTGTTACATAAGAATTTAACTTTATCTTACAATTATCTACTTCTATAACTTGAACTTTATCATTAAGAATTCTTGCTAAGTCTCTGTATTTCCAGGTCTTAAACTTTGAAGCTAAGACCTGGAAAATAGATTTTATATAGATATATGCTGGAGCAAGTAAAACATAAACAAAAACATTCTTCTGTTTGTGATATAATAGAAATGCCAAAACTGAAAAAATACATACACAGAGAATTACATTCTCCCTTTTACTCTGATTTTTTATATTTAATATATTTAACCAGAGTTTTTTTATTAAACTTAGTATTAAACTGTTAAATCTATCTTCTATTTTCATTTTCATTCCTAAAATCCTCCCAAAAACATATCTATAAACGCCATTACTATTTTTATTATTTTTTCACCTATATTCTTGAATGTCAGTGGTGCTGCAACAATCGCTATTGCAACACTGCAAATGACGATAAAAAACGGTAACTCTTTATATTTGCCCTTCAGTATAAGTTGCGCCATTCCTATGACAACGATAAAAACAATTATGCCATAGGCTATAGGCATTATATGTCCAATCATTTTTTCAATACTTTCATCCATCTTTGTTTTCCCCCTTATCTTCCTTGTAATAGTTTAAATACTTTATTGCCTCTATTTCATCAGAAGCAAATACTAACTCATTATTACTTATGTCCTTTACGCATTGCCAGATTCTTTCTCTTTCGTCCACAGCCCTTGGTATCAACTTTTCATGTACATCTATTAGTCCATTGCCCTCATCAGGCATTTTAATTTTAAAACTTCTACCACTTTTCATGTAAACTTCAAAAACATTAAAATCTTTCATCTTTTTAACCCTCCATAATTTCTTTATAAAAATTTTCAAATAATTTAAAGTCTGCTTGTTTTTGCGTTTTTATTATTCTTTCTATTGTTGTAAGTGAACCAAATACAGAATCAGTTAGAATGTACACTAATATCTCTAAACAATTAAAAGCATTATTATATAGCCAAGGTTTATTTATGTAATGCTCTCTGTATAGCCATAAAAATGAGTATTCGTGGTTGAATTTATATTGTAACAATAAATTATCTAATTCATGTATAGCTGATGTAATATGATATTTTCTAGCCTTTTTACTAATTTCATCTTTTCCAATCATGAAGTTTTTCTTTTTAAACATCACTGTATCAACTATTTCTACACTTTGATTATCTTTCATCTTTCTCCCTCACTTTCTAATTTTTGATTTTGAACTTGTATATAATATAAATAGAATACTTGAGCCTATATATAATGGTGGCTGTAAGCTGCTCAATCCAATTAAGAAGAAAACAATTAAAAACATTAGCGTTAACCTTTCCATTATGTTTCCACAAATAGTTACCTTTACAATCCCCATAGCTGTTTTTATAACTGTCGTTTCAAATAGTTTAAATATTAACTTCATCATTCGCACCTACTTTATAAAACATCTGATTTTGATTGATATTAAAAAAAACACATATCTTTGATCTTGTTTGATATCTAGGGTAATGGTGCTTATTCTCAATCAATCTTATTTGAGCAAGCGAAACACCCAATTCCATAGCTAATTGTTCTTGTGTCAAAGTTTTCCATACTCTGTATTTTCTTAAATTATTCTTTATATTATTATTCTTCATATCCATTCCCCTTAAAATAAATAGTTTCTGTAGTTACAGTTGTTGTTGTGTTTGTTGTTGTAGTTTTCTTTTCGAGCCTATCAACTTTTTGTACTTGAAAATTATCAAAGTTATCATAATCATCATAATTTTGTGGAGGTGGTTTTTGTATTTCTTTCTTAACTGGAGCTTTTATTTTTCCCAGCTTATGTTTGACTAAAATAAATAAATATGCTGGGAGTATACAATACACTATTCCCCATGATAGCAATGGATGTTTAATCTGGAAGTTTTTATTTAGGATAACATATCCAATTAAAAAGAAGATACAAAACAAACCTATAATTTTCGGGCTTTTTATTGCTTTTTTCATTTCCTTGAAATACCTCCTTCTTGTTTTTTTGTGTTAGAAGCGGTATCATGATAATATGTGGTGTAGTTTTATTATCATAATATTGCTTTTTAAAATAGGGTTGCCTAGTATAGGTAATCCTATTTGTTATTTATTTGAAAGGTACAACTTTCATTTCTTCCTGTATAGCTTCCCTTTCTTCAATTTCTTCTGTTTCTTGTTGCATATCAACTCTCTTAAAAGGAACAACTATTCTTTTCCCTGCCACTCCATTAATTTTTTTCGCTATATATTGCATCTTTGAATTATTTATTAACGTTGCCTTATAATTCCAATCAAAATCATTTTTTAATAAATAATCTTTTAATGGACCTAAAATAAATATTATTTCATTTCTCTCAACATCAACAGCTCCATATATTTGGTTTTGTTTTATTAATTTGAGGTTTGTTTCCCCTCGATTGACAAAACATGTTTTATTTATTTCATAAAATTCATATACAGCATTTAAAAATTTAAGTTCAGCATTTAATTCTTTTTTTGAACTAATATGGTTCAGTATTCCTATCCCTAAACCAATGCTATAGTAAATGTTATCAAGTCCATATAACAATTTTCTATATATATAATTACCTAAGCAAACAATTGTTATGCTAGCAATGTGATCTGTCAAATTATTATCGTTATTTGCTTCATACAATTTTTGATTTATCTGGTTGTACCATTTGATTAAGGCTGGTTTGATTTTTATTATTTCCTCAATATATTTTTTACCAATTAGCCCAAAATTATTATCTAAAAATCTGTAATAATTAGAAGCATACTCATGGCAAGCGGCATCATCTTTTTGAAGCCAAACCGGTCTACAATCAGCAGATAATCCTAAGCTTCTGTTTATTTCCCCGTCCATATCATTTTCTTTTAAAATGGACGTTTCGCTTGTAGCAATCCCAATTGTTCTCCATTTTTTAGATTTTGTAATTTCAGAATCTTTTGTCAATCTATGTCTGTCCTTTTCATTCCCAAAGTCATATCCGTTGATAGCTGTATTATATTTTTTCCCTTTTTGTACTATCTCGTCAATGTAGCAAGGCAAATTTTGTAATAAATGTATTTTGGATTTTATCACATTTATTGTATCTGCACCTGACATTTCAAGATCATCATACTTCCCATAAATACTAAGACCTATTCGAACCGATAAACTTTTCTGTATTTTCGAAGGACCATAATAATTTAATAAAAAACTTCTAACACCAATTATTTTTAGCAGTGGGGCAGCAAATGAACAACTAATTGCAAAATCAGCGAAAGGGTTTTTTGCATGAGCTAACATTCTCTTCTTGAATTCATCAAGATCGCCCATAGGCTCAAAAGACTTAACAACATTTTCCAGGAAATTATATTTGTCCTTGGAATAATCCATATGCAAATCTTTTGAGTATGGTGCAAATTGTGTTAAATCTTTGTTCCAACCTAGCGTTGGAATAGTTTTTTTGCTTGTTAAAAAACGCCCATTTTCTTTTATGAATTCAAAGAAAAATTTAGTATAATCCTGCCTCTTCCCTTCTTCTATGTTTACATTCATGTGAGTTGACAAGAATGTAATACATGCCCGAAACTGGCACAAGACTTCTTTATTACAAAGTTTAGATATTTCTTTTTTTGTTTTTGGACATACTGTTTTTACTTCATGTTGATAAATGTTTGATTCTTCAGAATGTACGTTCGATACAACAAATATCCATTTATCACTTATGTTTTCAATATAATTTATCTCTTCACCATTTACTTTTTTTGTTTTTTCTATACTCATCCCTTTGCTTGTATAGAAAAAATTATCTGGAATTACATATCCATAAAAGGTTTCTTTAATCTTTATCCTCCGATTAAAAATAAGATTTAATTTTTGCTCAATATCTACTTTGTTAAAAGTTTTATCTAGACTATCCACATAAACATAAATTGTTGCTGCTGTTATGTAAGTAGTCAACTTTGTATCGTTATAATACAAAGTTTCCTTGCCTTTTCCCATGTTTAGTAGTTTTTCTTTTTCTATTTCAGATTCAAGTATTTCTTTTAACTGATTAATTACAACAGTTTTACCCATGCTTAACAAACTCCTTTTGTCGTGAATTTCTTCAGATGGTCATCTGTATAATATCTTCTATTCGTAGGAGTTCTATACGCAATTAATATTTTTTCTCTATCCCAACGTTGCAAAGTCGAAATAGAAACATTAACCAAATTTGCGAACTCACTAAGTTTATAGTAGGTTGTTTTCTTAATTGATTTTCCCATTGTTTTCCCTCCAAAAATAGTTTAAATACATTATAGCATACATTAATATATTTTCAACCCCATAAATACATTTTGTTATTTATTTTTTTCTTATTCATAAAAAAGTTACCCCATAAACCCCCTTATTTACTTGGCTAAAGTACTGAGGTAACTTTTTAAACTAGCAAAAGTTACCCCAAAGTTACCCC